>CAZVUF010000036.1:0-15342 GCA_964629355.1 uncultured Pirellulales bacterium
TAAAATCATAACTTTCAACTTTAGCTCACCTTAGTCACTGAGGAGTTATTTATGGAAAAGAAATTGAATAAAAACGATAGTGTTTCAAGAAGAGATTTTATAAAGACATCAGCAGCGGTCGGTATGACAGCGCTATTGTCGAGTACGGGTAGTGTTTTAGCCCAAAACCAAAAGAAACTGCGTGTAGCTCTGATCGGTTGCGGCGGTCGCGGAAAAGGTGCTCTTAAGGATTGCATGGATGCAGGCAGATACATTGGTCTGGAGCTTGAAGTTGTTGCGACTGCCGACTGGTTCAAAGACAGAGCCGAACAGGCTGGTCAGCCCTACGGCTTGCCGGAATCGCGATGCTTTAGTAGAGCCGATGGTTACAAGAAGCTGCTGGAAACCAACGCGAATGTTGTGTTAATAGCCACGCCGCCGAATTTCCGCCCGGTTCATTTTGAAGCGGCTGTAAATGCCGGCAAACACGTATTTATGGAAAAGCCTGTAGCGGTCGATCCGCCCGGCGTCCGCAGGCTAATCGAGGCTGGTGAGCTGGCAAAGAAAAAAGGCCTTTCGGTTGTAGCCGGCACCCAGCGCCGCCACCAAACGGTCTACCTCCGAACTCAGTATGCCGTGGCGAACGGTGCAATCGGTAAGATTAAAGGCGGTTGTGTCTGGTGGTGTGGGACTATACCGTGGATCCATCCACGCACGAGCGGCCAAAGCGATGCGGACTATATGATAAACAACTGGGTTAATTTCACTGAAATGTCAGGCGATCATATCGTTGAACAGCATGTGCACAACCTGGACGTGGCCAATTGGTTCGTTGGCCATCCGCCTATTAGAGCTCTTGGTTTCGGCGGGCGCGCCCAACGAAGGACCGGCAACCAGTTTGATTTCTTCGGCATCCAATATGATTATGCTGATGACCTGCACATCCAAAGCATGTGCCGACAAACCAGCGGCTGCTACAACAGAGTGATGGAACACCTTGTGGGCAGCGAAGGCTCAACCTTTGGTGACGGCAGCAGGATGGAATCACATAAAAGCATCGATATACCGGCCTTTTCTGGGCATGATAATCCGTATGTTCAGGAGCATATCGATTTGCTCAACAGTATTCTTGATGAAAAGCCCATCAACGAGGCTCGCAATGTCGCCGAATCTACGCTCACTGCAATAATGGGTCGAATCTCAGCTTACACGGGTCAGATAGTTAGATGGTCAGACCTTACCGAAGATAAAAATTCACAATGGTACAACCTGACTCTTAAACCAACCGCTGAGGATTTTGAGAAGAGCGAAATAGTAGCTCCACCGGACGACGTCGTTCCAATTCCTGGTACTGAGAGACAAGGGCGATAAGAATTCGCCTCAATAAAATTTAGCGTGCAGCGTTTAGCGTTCGGCGTACAATTTATACGCTATACGCTTACGCTATTAGCTTTTACTTTCCAGGTCAACGATTTCAGTGAACCGTACCAGCGCTCCCGCCGTTGCCGAGTGTGGCTCGGTTGTTCCAACGAGACCGACCTTCTTGCTAATAAACTTGCTCAAATCTGTTTCTGAAAGCTGGCCGCTCGGTAGAGCATAACATGACATTTTGCCGGATTCATCAACAATCCGGAAATGTCCGGGACCGTAAGTCTCGAAAGTTTGAAACTTACCGATAACTATAAATCTGCCTAAGTTTTCGAGCTTAGCCAGCTTGGTGGTACGGGCTTTATCTATTCCCTCCATAACTTTTTGCAGTTGAGCCTTTTGAAGCTGAACTTCCTTAACTACTTGTCCGGCCAGTTCAAAACCATCGATTTGTTTAATCACAAACTCTGCATAGCGAGAGGCCTTACCGGCATCTTTGTTGTTTGCAATATCTTTAAGTGCCTTTTTTATTTCTGCATAATTCTGCTGGTCTATAGGTTTAGCCCGTTCAATTTTGATTTTCTCTTGCAGAGCGTAAAATTCTTTGAGTTTCTCTGGCTCAACAGAGACTGTAGTGGTTGCAACTGTGTTGGCATCGGCTGTTGGTGTAGTGGTGGCGGCAGCAGATGTCACGGTCGTAGGCTGGGTCCCTTTGACAACCGGACCGGCCGGCTTTGTATATTGGGTGCTCACCCACAGATAGGCGCCACTTGGCGGAGTAATCTTATAATAATCCTCCTTCTCTTCGCCTAATAATTTGACTGTTTGACCTCGACTGAGCTTTATCTGCTCAGACAGAGAATGCATCGGCTTAACATTATCAGAGCCGGCATAAACACCAACACCGTCGCCGGTAACAATACCAATTGTAGTATTATCGAGGTTAACGCTTATATATTGCATTGATATCCAGGAAAAGCTGCCTGCCGGCGGAACAATGCGGGACCAGCCGAATTGTGTGCTGACCACTTCAACTCTGTCGCCCTTGTAGAGTTTACCGCAATCATAAAAATTCGTGCCTGGACCGGAACGAATATAGACATCATTGCCGGTCATCTCGGCAACATAAGGAAAAGACGGAGCAGCAACAGCGTTGGCGTCAGTAGAAAAAGGCTTATCAGTTGAAGTAGTGGCCGGTTGTGCAAGGCCGACGGTTGCTGCGATTGTTAAAATAACAAGGATGAAAGCTATCTTATGGTTTTGGCCAAATTTTGATTGCAACGCACTTCTTGGGTAATTGATTTGAAACTCCATTTTCTGCCTCCCACAAAAATTCTTTAATTGGTAATTGATTAAACGACAAATTCGACTGCAAATAACCAATTACAAATTACCTTTTTTTATTTGAAATTACCACTCTTTTCAGGCTTTGTCAATTTTTTTATTTCTATCCGCACTTATGCTTATATCTTGTGTTTTAAGGCTGTAGTTGAGCTGTTTTGAGTTACTCGAGACGGGCAAGTTCATCCTTGCACATCTTCAATTGTCCAAGGTCGGAGAGCTTTTCAGCGGCTGCCTGCAAGTGTTTTACCGCCTTCTGTGGCTGATGCAAATAACGTGAGTATAATAAGCCCAGCATCAACTCCACCTGCTCGGCATATTCGTAGCTACCGTAATGAGTTAGAAACTGTTCGTAGGCCTGAGCTGCTTCGGTCGGCCTGTTGTCGCTGGCTAATTGATTGGCAATATCCAGCAGATGCTGACGTGGCATAACCTGGTTGCTGTCAAGCCTCATAAGTTCCAGATAGATGATTGCTGCAGCCGGTAGGTTGCGCTGCGCAATACGTTTGGCGATTTCGTTGCGAAGCTTTGTTATTTTGTCTAAGTTTGCCCTCGTAGTGGATTGGTCCTGCTCATGGCCGGTTTTGTTTACCTCTGTCACCTTTATTTTTTTCTTTCCTATCCGGCCGGTAAATGGGTCGTAATCTCCCGATACAACGTCGCGATATTGACGCCGTCGATTCCACCTTTTTATCATTGCCCAGAGGTCAAAGTTACTGCTGCTAAGCAAACCTGTGCCGAGTAATACTAATGTAGCTGCGATGCCGAACGCGTATCCCGCCAGGTGAGCACTGTAGGCGATGGGTGCAGGAGCAAAGCGAGGTTCGATAATGTTATCCCAGATGACTAATTTAAAAGCAATGAAATATAATGCCGGCAAATCCATTGTACCTATGAAGAAAAACCAGTACAGGATCGTTATAAGAGTTTGGGGAAACAATACAAGGTATGCACCGGTAACAGCAGCGACGGCCCCGCTGGCTCCCAGAGTATATACATACGAGGAAGGATTGGCAGCCGCATGGCCTATGCCGCTGAGTATCGCCCCTGCAAGGTAGAAGCCGAGATACCCAAGGTGTCCGATTTTGTCGTTTATATTGTTGCCGAACAGGTACAAAAAGAACATATTACCGATAATGTGCATAAAGCTTCCGTGCAGGAACGCATAAGTTACAAATTGCCACGTATGCGGCTGGGCGGGAATGAGCATGAATTGCTTCGCCCAGTGGTGAACCGGCACTTCGATAAGTTGGTTGCCCCATATTTCACGATGGGGTCCGTAGGTAAGAAAGAAGATAATTACATTGACAATAATCAAGGCGTAATTTGCGTATGGTGTTCGTCTCGGATAAACGTTTGTACGAATCGGTAGCAGCATTGTATAATCATCTTAAATGGACAGACAATTCAGATGTGTATTGTAATAGTAAATGGTTCTGCGGGCAAGATATAAAAAAAGACGGTCCGCCGCATCGGACCGTCTTACGTGAAAAAACAGTTAATACGAAAAACTTTTCCCCTCCCTGAAGGAAGCCAAAGGTCAGTATGGTCGTTTATATACCCGCCTGTCTCTACCCAGTTATGTCTTTATCTAATAAAAGTATAAAAATAAAATGGCTCAAATCCAAATGCCTCGGCAAAAAATACTTTATTTTTCGATGAATTAGCGTTAATGAAGTAGATAATGGTAGAGCAAGCTTAACCCTACCGAAAAAATACACCGTTTAGCCGTTACGCCTGTTGTGATAGTTCATTGGCAGGGACGATGAATAAAGAGATAGTAAAAAAACGAATCAGAGCAATTCGTCAAGAATTTCGTAAGCGAGGAATTGATTGCCTTATTGTGACGAATCCTGCCAATGTAACGTATGCGACCGGCTTTATGGGTGCCGATAGCTGGGCTCTAATTACCAAAAAACAAACGTTTCTTTTGACCGACAGCAGATACACCGAGCAGGCACAAAAAGAATGTGTCAACTGCAAAATCATCATGCGAGCTAATTCCGAGCCTATAGCCCGGGCTGCGGCCAAACTGGTACGGCAGCTTAAGTCGGTCCAAATCAGCAAAGTGCGGATTGAAAAGTCCATTTCGCTTGCTGGCTTCGAAGTATTACAGAAGAGTATGAAAACCAGGCTCAAGACAGCGGATGGTATAATCGAGTCTCTGCGGAGTGTTAAAGACAAATTTGAAATCACAGCAATTCGCACAGCCGCTTCTATAGCAGCAAAGGCCCTTATGCAGACTATTCGTCAAATAAAGCCGGGGATAACAGAGAATGAATTGGCTGGGCTGCTCGATTTTCAGATTCGCAAACTCGGAGCGACAACCAGCTTCGATACTATTGTCGCCTTTGGCCCAAACGCTTCGCGTCCCCATCATCAGCCGGGCAGAAAGGCCCTTAAACGAAACGATACTGTCTTGATAGACTTCGGTGCTAAACACAAAGGTTACTGTTGTGACATTACACGATGTTTTTCGATTGGTGAGCCGACGACTTTTTATAAAAGAGTTTACGACGTGGTCAAGCAGGCACAAGCCGCTGCGATAAAGATGTTTAAGGCCGATGCTGAAATCGTACGGATTGACGCCGCTGCCAGAGAGGTAATTCGCAAAAATGGTTTGCCTGTCTACGAACACGGGTCGGGACACGGTTTTGGTTTAGAGATACATGAGTTGCCTTTCATAAAAGCAGTGACCACCGGCAGGTTGCAGGCCGGCGAAGTCATCACGATAGAGCCGGGCGTCTATATTCCCGGCAAATTAGGCGTGCGGATAGAGGATGATGTTCTCATAACGAAAACCGGATGCAAAATACTGACGCGGTGCTGCCCGCACAGAATTTAATCCGCATAGGCAACCAGACTCTGATGGACTTTGCCCCGATGAGTACCTCAGCCGTAAAGTTCATCCGCACTGAAGAAGAGCTTCAACAACTTCGCTGGAAGTAGTTACATTAATGATGTATGATGAATAGAAAATCCCTGTGCAAATTGGTCATGGCTGTCTGGCTTATGAGTCTGCCAATGATGGTGCTGGCAGATACTGAGCCTCCAGCGTCATACCTGAGTGCGTCAGAACTCTTAGAGCTATACTCGTCCATGTATTCATCTATTCATAATATGTCAGTCTCGTATATGGACGCTATTGAAGAGATAATCCCTGACCCTAACAATCCAAATGCTCTTGATAACGTGGTTCGCTATGAGAGAGTAGAGCGTATCGAGGAAGGCGATAAGTATCATATACGCTATTCCACACACCCGGACGGCTTCGAACGACCTGACGAAATTATGGAACATGCTTTTAATGGTACGGTTACGATGGATTGTTTTCCACGAGTCAAAACAGGAATGATTGTCCGTGGAAGAACACAGCGAAATGTCGAGCATATGAATACTTTGTCAGAGTACATGTTATTAACACGAGTGAATTTTCGCCCGGGGAGTATTATGCAGAAATATTATCCCAATGGTGCTCGAGTCATTGACCAAAAGGTGAGTCCCCTGGGGAAAGTCCGCCCTCACCTTGAACGAATTAGCGGTGAGTGGTGCCACGTAGTTGAGACACATTGGCCAGGCCATCTGAAACATGGTAGCACTATTTGGTTGACCGCTGAGAAGGGCGGTTTGCCGCTGAAGTATGAAGAATTCGATAGCCGCGGTAAATGTTGGGGAAGTATGATTGTACAGAAAATTGCTGCTACAGATACTCAGATAGGCCGCGTTTGGTACCCACAAGAAGCTACACGAATCCAGGATATACGTGGCGGAACGCTGAAATACCGATTTACTTGCCACGAGCTTCGGGTGAATGTCGAGACGAGTGAAGATACATGGAAATTCTCTTTTCCGGTTGGAACTCGAGTAGTAGATTACGTTAAAGGCGTTGGCTATGTAATAGGTTCAGGTGGCACGCTTGAAGGGGAACACTTGATTATTGGAACACAGCCGGTACATGAAAAAACTGATGTCAGTCAGAAGCAGATTGGTTTGATTGCTGTTATGTTATGTCTGTCCGTTTTGATAGCGTGTGGCGGAGGTATCTTTTTGTGGAAGAGAAAAGCGAGACGGTTTTAAGCGAAGCTTAAGTGCATAGATTAAGAACGGTCTTCAGCAATATTTTGCTAAACAAACGTGCGAAAAATCTTTCAATCCTGCGTTTTTATGCGGTTTTTAAGTTGTCGTACCGAAATAATTCGATAATGTTGTAAGCGGCAAAACCGAGAGCCAAGGCAAGGATTGTATAGGTTTGCCAATCGGTGCTGAAAGCTATTATAGTTTGCGAAATTCTATCGGCTAAAGCCTCTCCATTATATGTCACAATCTTGGCAATGCTTCGAAGGATTACCTCGGCGATTTCCGGAAAGACTCTCACGGCAACAATCGCAATGCAACTGAATATAATACACCCTGCCAGAGCAAGTCTTTCCTGCAAAACGACACGCGCTAAAATCTTCTGCTCCTGAGCCTGCCTGAGCCTTCTTAAAACTTTGGCGGTGAAATCAGCCGGCACCGGCTCGCGATGTCTCTGCAAGGCTCGTGTCAATCCATCCAATTCGGGATCAAATTTGTCTTTTAACTTATCCATTTACGCTTGCGCTCTCTGTACCTGTGGCAGTCCTAGGGACTCCTATCGGAGAGCTAAAAGCTGCTGCCAGCGTTTTCTTTAGTCTTTCGCGTCCCCTGAACAAATACGTCTTAACTGTACTCTTCCTTGCCCGCATTATCTTTGCAATATCATCGATGCACTTTTGTTCTCTATAGTACAGTATGACAGCCATAGACCAAAGCTTCGGCAAGCACCTGACCGCGTCCCAGATAATTTCAGCTTCTTCGCTGCACTGTACCGCGGATAAGGGACAACTTTCTTCACTCCTGGTAATTTGCTCATCCGCTTCTGCTAAAGCCTGCCAATTCCTTCGGTTCTTTCTCAGGTAACTTACCGCCTGACGATATGCTATGCTCCACAGCCAGGTGCTCAGCTCGGATTGTCCTCGATATTGTCCCAATCCCTTGTAGGCCGCTAAAAATGTTTCGCTCGCTACATCCTCAGCTTCCTCTCCTCTTAAACCCAGGCTTCGGCAGCACAAAAAAACCGTCTCTTTGTATTTATCAACGAACTCGGCAAAAGCACACTCTTCACCACTGCGAAGAGATTGCAGCCAGTCATAGCTTCGCTCTGACTGTATTTGCCTTGCCAAAAAATCTCCCTTCACTTATTAGTAGCAGACTAAACTTAAAAAGTTTCAGCGATTTTTGAAACCCATTATATAAAACTTGCTACATATTCACAGAGCGGTCATAATAATTTGCTGCCTTAAAGACGGTACATTGGCCTTATTTATATTGTTTAAATGTTACCGATTTGCTACGGTTTTATCCTTTTTTCGTTATTTTTTGTCATTTTTAATATAAAAATAAGCTTTATGAAATATGGCTCAACCCCAAAAAAGAACGTTTATTAATTGAGAGGATGAAAAAATGAATAAAGGCTGTTTAACAAAAATATCGCTTATCTGCCTGCTGGGCCTGCTGATTGTTTCAGCGAGCTGCTGCATTAATGTCGGCGGCTGGGCTTTGAATGCAAAGTGCGAAAGAACGGTCCAGTTGTCGGCGCCTTTGAAGAGCGGCTCCACCCTTGCTGCACAAACACACAACGGCTCAATTACCATCGCTGGCGCGGAAGTCACCGACTGCAATCTTACCGCTAAAATTACTGCTCATGCCTTGACAGATGAAGACGCCCAGGAGGTAGCTGAACAAACAAAAATAACACTGGTGCCTTTTGGTAACAAGCTGACCGTCAAGATTGAAAAGCCCGTCATTATGACAAACCGCTCCGTTAGCGTGGAATTAAACGCGATAGTGCCGAATAAAACCAGCCTGGAGCTCAACACCCATAATGGTGGTGTTAAAATAACCGATATTACCGGTGAAATTGATGCTACAACACACAATGGTGGAGTTACCGCCACGCAGATATCGGGCAATACAAAACTCGAAACCCACAACGGCGGAATCACATGTAAAGATATTTCGGGCGATGCAAAGCTCAGAACACACAACGGCAGCATAAAGGTTTATTACTCTGAAACTGCAAAGCCTGCCTGCAACGTCTCTGTTGTCACCCATAATGGCGGTGTTGAGTTCGTGTCCCCACCCAATTTCTCCGCCACGATTGAGGTTTCAACGCATAACGGTTCAATAAAGACGGATTTACCCATAGTGTTAACTGGTGAGATAAGTAAGAGAAGACTTAAAGGAACAATCGGTAGCGGCGAAGGCCGACTGCACCTTGAGACCCACAATGGTTCAATAAGAATAAAGTAACTAAGGGGTTTTAAAATGAAGAAGAAAGATGGAGTAATTATAGCTCTTAGCCTCTGCTTGGGTTTGCTTTTAACCACTGTAGGCTGTAACATCTCGATAGGTGATTGGCCGCGGGCTAAGTACGAAAGAACTGTTCAGCAGCAGGTCCCTCTTGCATCAGGCTCAACTCTCGTTACTGAAACCAGCTATGGTTCCGTCACGGTGGTCGGTGCTGATGTTACGGACTGCAATGTCACTGCCAAAATTTTTGCCCAGGCACCCACCGAGCAGGAGGCACAGGAAATAGCTGAGCAGGTGCAAATAAAGCTTGAACAAACCGGTAATACTCTTACCGTCAAAACAGAAAAACCTCGCGTAGGGCACAACCGCTCGATAGGCGTCAGCTTTAACATAATCGTGCCGAAACAAACCAGCGTAGAGTGCTCCAGCTCGTATGGTTCAATCGAGCTGAGCAACCTCCAGGGGAATCTAAAGGGAAAGACAAGCAGCGGCAAGATTAAAAGCGAAAATATCCAGGGCTCGGCGCAGCTCGTGACATCCTACGGTTCGATTACCTGCAAAAATATTTCAGGTGACAGCATCTACCTGAAAAGCAGCAGCGGCTCGATCAATACTGAAAACATCTGTGGCTCAACCGAACTTTTCACATCTTACGGCTCTATAACCTGTAATGACTTTTCTGACGGCGATGTCAGGATTAAAACCAGCAGCGGCAGGATTACACTTTCAAAAGCCTCTTTCGGCGATTGTGATGCACACACCTCTTACGGTTCCGTCACCTGTGACGAGCTAAAAGGCGATTTAATCAAGCTGCATTCAGGCAGCGGCAATATCAGTGTTACTAATGCCTCCGCAAGCAGCACCGATATATCTACTTCCTACGGACGCATCACCTGCCGACAAATTACAACAACCGAACTTGTCGCCAGATCATCAAGTGGCAGAATCGATATAGCCTTCTCAGAATCAGCTCCTTCTGAAATCAATGCGGAAGCTGTCACTTCATACGGAAATATCGATTTTGTAACACCGCCTGGCTTTTCCGGCCAAATAGAGATGTCAACCAGTTATGGCTCGATAAAAACTGATCTGCCAGTAACGATAATCGGAGAAGTCAGCAAAAAGAACATTACCGGCACAGTAGGCGAAGGAAAAGGCAAGCTGCGCCTGCGAACCAGCAGTGGCTCAATAAAAATCAGATAACCAAATAAACCAGGCATAAATTTAAGGGATATAAAATGAAGAAGAGACATTTCGTAAAAGTATCGCTGATTTGTCTTTTTTGTCTGCTGACTCCTATGATTGGTTGTATCAACATAAGTAGTTGGTCGCGAGCCAAATACGAGAGAACAGACCAGCTTAATGCCCATCTTGCACCAGGCTCAATCCTCATCGCAGAGACCGATGTCGGCTCAATCACTGTCACCGGTCTCGATGTTACCGACTGCAATGTTACCGCCACGATTTGCGTTAAAGCCCCCACCGATGAGGAAGCACAGGAACTTGCCGACCGGATAAAAATAGAGCTTGAAAGGGACGGAAAAACATTAACGGTCAAAACTGAGAAGCCGCGTGTGAAAAAACACCGTTCGATAAGCATTAGCTTTGAGATAGCTGTGCCGAAACAAACCGCTTTGGAGCTTGGAAGTGATGTTGGAAACATCCAGGTCTCGAACATTACGAAGGAAATAAAAGCTGAAACAAATGTCGGCAAAATCACATGCGAAGAAATTTCAGGCGACATTGACGTTAAAGCAGATGTTGGTACGATAAAAATAGTTTATTCAAAAACCGCCCCAGCCGCTTGCAGCGCAACTATCAGCACAGATGTCGGCAGCATTGATTTGACCACACCGCCTAATTGTTCGGCTGTTGTGCATGCTGAAACTGATGTTGGTTCGATAACATCAGACCAGCCGTTGACCTTAACAGGCAAAATAGGCAAAAACCTGAACGGTACCATGGGTGCCGGGGAAGGAAAACTACATTTGAAAACCGATGTCGGTTCAATAACAATAAGATAACAAAAAAAGTTCTAAAACTTAACTTAAAGTCGAAAGGACAAAAATGTACGATGAGGTAATCATAGTATCTGTGGTATTCGCAAGTACAATAGCTCTCGCAATCGTTATCGGCCTGGTTATCTATTTCGCTAAACGCCTTGAGCACAAGCAAATCCTGGCGGCTATCGAAAAAGGCATACCTCCATCAAAATTAAAATCTCCTGAATTCAAACCAACAGGTCCATTGTGGATAAAGCATATTAGCCACGGAATCATAGTGCTTGCCGTCGCATGTGCCTTTGCCTTCGGCTTTGAGAGACTTCCATTTCATGGGAACGGTCCGGCGTTTTTTATTGCTGTTATTCTCTTTGGTGTTGGTATTGCCTTAATAATTCGCGGCCTACTGTATCGAAAATACTCTGCTCATGGCGAACAAATCCAGTCTCAAAACAAGAACAATGCTGTAGAAAATTAGCTCTCGACAGTACCTCTGCTTGCAGAGACATATCTACGAACTAACGAATAGTGTGGTCTGGAGACTCAAAAAACTTCTAATCTAAAATGCAATACGTGTAAATTTTCTACGGAAAATGGAGATCAGAAATCTTTATAGTGAGGTTTGAATTAAAACTATGAATTTTAACAAGAGGAATTTAATTATTTTTGTATCTTTGATTTTAGCAGGACTGTTTCACCCGCAAAAAACCCTGGCCAAAGAAGATATTCAGTCAAAAATCGATGAATACATTTGTGCTTACGAAGAAATTAATTGGTTTAGCGGGGCAATATTGGTAGCTAAAGATAGTAAGGTTCTATTTGAAAAAGGATACGGAAAAGCTGACTATGAAAACAATATTCAAAATAGCCCAAAAACAAAATTTCGTATCTGCTCACTTACTAAATCCTTCACAGCCATGGCAATAATGCAACTTGAAGGAAAAGGGCTGTTAAGTCTGAATGACACTTTGAGTAAGTACATTACCGATTACCCGGCCGGTGACAAAATAACAATATATCATCTTTTAACACATACCTCAGGAATCGTAAATCACACAGAACTCCCGAGTTTTTTAAAAGACAGAAGGCTTAAGCCATGTAGTGTCGCTGAAACTATCAATGCTTTTAAAAATAAACCTTTGGAATTTAAACCGGGTGAGAAATTTGAGTATAGTAATTCGAACTACATCCTTTTGGGGTTGATTATTGAAAAGGTTTCAGGGACACCCTATAGTGATTTTATTAGGGATAATATCTTTAAGCCTCTAGGAATGCACAACTCCGGGTTCGAATATCACGGACAAGAATTTGAAAACTTCGCGAAAGGTTATACCCTCTCTAACGATAAAATTACAGACGCTGACTTTCGAGTCATGTCTAATGCCCATGCTTCAGGTGCTCTTTATTCAACAGTAGAAGACCTTTACCGATGGGACAGAGCTTTATATACAGAAAAGCTTATTGATAAGAGCAGACTGAATGACATGTTCAAACCTCACAAAAGCGGATATGGCTATGGCTGGGGCATTACCGAGATATTCAATAGAAAAATATCTGCACACGGCGGCGAAATAGAAGGATTCACAGCATACATGACAAGATTTGTAGATGATGATATTTGTATAATTACCCTAAGTAATTTTGAACATGCCCCTATTGGTAAGATAAACATAGATTTGGCGGCAATTTTGTTTGTGGAAAAATACGAGCTGCCCCGAAAAGCGAAAAAAGGCAGAGCAATATATGAAAAGTATAAAGACTATGTGGGGCAGTACAAACTAAATCCAAGATTAGCTTTTCACATAACACAAGAAGGTAATCGCCTGTTCTGTCAGGCATCGGGACAGGGTAAATTAGAATTACACCCGGAATCAGAAACAGAGTTCTTCACACGTGAGATTGACGCAACAATAACCTTTGTAAGAGATGAAAAAGGGAAGGTAACAAAATTGATTTTACAACAAAGTGGACACAATGTATCTGCTCTAAAAATTAAATAGATTTGGTTGATTTAATAAGTCATCGAAATAAAAAGCATGACTGGAGGACGGGATTCAGAGCCAACGTTAGCGAGTGGTAAATCAGTTTTTTACGATGCTACATAACTGCTTGATTCGCTTTTATATTCTTTCAAGAATGCTGTCCACTTAGTCCAGGCCTTTTTGTAAGTCTCACCTGATACCAAAAAGCCGTCATTATGACTGCCGAAAATCTCCACAAACTCCTTCGGTTCATTTGCAGCCTCATGCAGCTCCAAGCCGAACTCAAACGGCACAACCTCATCGTTTCTGCTATAGACAAACAGCACGGGACATGAAACGTTTTTGATATAGTCTATGGTCCTGTAGCTGAATCTTGCACACCAGCGCACGGGCATATAGGGGTAGAATTTCTTGCCGATGTCAACGTATGATGTAAAAGAGCTTTCCACAACCAGGCCTGCCGTCTTGACATTACTTGCCAGATAAGCTGCGATACTTCCGCCGAGGGACCTGCCGAAGACAATGATGTTATCCGCAGGCACCTTTTTTATCCTGGTCAGCCATTCGTACGCAGCTTCTACATCTAAGTAAGTCCCTGCCTCGCTGGGTTTGCCCTCGCTTTTGCCGTAACCGCGATAGTCGAAAATAAAGCAATTCAGCCCCAGGTTATAAAGGATGTTTATTGTGTCCAGGCTGTGGTAGATGTTCCCGCCGTTACCATGACAAAAAAGTACCGTAAACTCTGAGCCCGGAGCCGGGATGTACCAGCCGTTTATGTGCAGCCCATCTTCGGTTTTGAAAATGACTTCCTCGAAATCCAGCCCTAAGTCAGCCGGTGTGTATAAGATTTCGCGCACAGGACTATATAAGAACTTCGGCTGCATAACGTACAGAATCAGCCCCCATCCCCAATAGGCGACAAACAACAATACGGCAAGATATATTAGCATCGACTCCATAATTAATCACTCACGCAGATGAATTACACTTACTTACATTACGATTATACAGACAAAAAAATCAGAATTAATCCGGGTTTTTACCTATACGAAAAACGAAACATTGCGCTACTGTCTTAACAGTCTTTGTGGATGCCATCTCCCGTTCCAGTTTACATCTGTCTTTTCGAGTCTTAGTATATCCAGGAACCGAGTGAACTCCGCAGGAGTCTCCTGCTTCTCCTGCTCGACCCTTGTCGAAGCCTCCTCACGGCTCATCTGTCCGGCTCGCACTAAGGCACTATATGTAACAGTGTTCTGACCGAATCCGTATTTTCGGTGCTCAAAATATTTGGCCACAGGGTACATGATACAATCAAAGTGCGTCTCGTTATCTGCTGGCTGCGGAGCAACCCATCCCACTTCTTGCTTCAGAATTGTTGAGATTTGGTTGAGGTCCCAAGGGATATAATCGGGCAACATAATGTAATAGAATGGCAAATCTTCACCTTTTATCGTCGCTCGTGGATCAGGTGTATTAATCAGAAAGTCGAGACATAGCTCATTGACCATTGGTGATTGCCGCAGCCTTTCTGACATTCCTACTTCGGCAATGATGTCATGAAAATATTTGAAATCGAAAGAATACATCCCTGGCATCGCTTCAAGATCTTTAGACCATCCACCTACTACAAGGATCTTAGAACTGGTGCGTCTCTGTTCTTCCATGATGAAAGTCATAATCGTAAGGTATCCCATAGCATTGCATACGGTACAGAACTCCCCAGTGATTCTTACAAATGCAGCGTAAAGATTCCGCATCAAATCCCAGCTTGGCTTAATTGATATATAATCTACATCCAACTGGGTAGTGAGCGTTTTGAGATTAGCCTCTGCTGCCGGGCTGCGAAATCCGTTATCAAAATTGATCGCTAACACCCTTAGTCCATATACGCGTCGCACCATATATAGCGCGTAAGCGCTATCCTTGCCTCCACTTATCGGCACTATTGCTTGATAGCGTTCCTCGTTCAGCTTGGCTTTTTCCACCAACCTTTTAAGCTCTCCTTCTTTTTCAGTCACCGAAGTCTGCTTCTCAAAATTTGTACAAAAAGAACAGATTCCTTTTTCATCAAGGCTAATTCCAGGATAAGTATCAGGAAGTACGCAACGAATACACCGTTTCATAATAATTCCTTACAAATACTCACATTTGTAGTTTAGTACTGTATAGACTACCTATGCTTCGCAATAAGAAATTTTCCAAGCAGATTCAATAATTAATATTTAATCATATGATTTGGCTGTATTTTAATTTGCTCCAGAGAATAAAACAAACTACAATTTTTTCTCCGTAGCATTTTCTACGAAGGATGAATTTTGCGTGATTAAAAGAAGAAAAAC
>CAZVUF010000037.1:0-15232 GCA_964629355.1 uncultured Pirellulales bacterium
CGGGAATGACAGAAAAAGCGGGAAACAAGCGACGAGTCACGAACAATGAATCTAAAAGTTTCTTTCAACGAAGCCAGTATCGATTTTGTTTTTAACATAAAGGTTATGCGAAAGGATATTTAAGCAGGCAGGTATTGTGGTTTTGATTGGCTCGATAACAAATTCCCGTAAGGCTCTTTTCATTGTGGTTATGGCTTCGGCGCGGGTTTTTTGATAAACAATAACCTTGGCAATCATCGAATCGTAATTTTTTGAAACCACCCATCCCTGATGAACGTGTGTATCGAGTCTAACACCCGGACCCCCGGGTGGAATATATCTTGTAATCGTACCAGGACAGGACGCAAAATCCTTTGCCGGGTCCTCAGCATTAATCCGGCACTCAATCGCCACGCCTGTGTGCTTGATATCTCTTTGGCTAAAATCAAATTTTCGACCGGCCGCGATTTCTATCTGCCACTTAATCAAATCATAACCGGTGACTAACTCGGTAACCGGGTGCTCGACCTGTATGCGTGCATTTACCTCGATGAAGTAGAAATTTTTATCCTTGTCCAAAAGAAACTCCACCGTTGCGGCATTAACATAATTAGCTTCTTTTATTAGTCGAATCGCTGCGTTACAAAGCTCTTCTCTGATGCGTTCATTCAGGACAGGACAGGGAGATTCTTCAATCATTTTCTGATGTCTTCGCTGGATGGAGCAATCTCTTTCATAGAAATGCAGGATGTTACCTTCCTGGTCTGCCATTACCTGCACTTCCACGTGTCGCGGTTCAACTACGTATTTTTCCAGATACACACTGTCGTCACCGAATGCGGCTTCCGCCTCTGCACGAGCCGCGCTCAACGCTGAACTGAAGCTCATATCGTTATGCGCAATCCTCATACCGCGTCCGCCTCCGCCCGCAACAGCTTTTATCATCACGGGATAGCCAATCTTATTTGCTAATTTTAGCGCTTCAGATTCATTTTCGATTGCTTCTTCAGAACCCGGTACTACAGGCACATCAGCTTTCTGAGCCAGTTTGCGTGCCTCGACCTTATCGCCAAGCAACCGCATCGCCCCGACAGGCGGGCCAATAAATGTTAGCCCACAGTCCTCGCATATCTGAGCGAAGTTTATATTCTCAGCTAAGAAACCATAACCGGGATGAACCGCCTCAACATCGGTAATTTCGGCAGTGCTTATGATGTGCGGGATATTAAGATAGCTTTCGGCACAACTTGCCGGCCCTATACAAACGGCCTCGTCAGCAAGCCGCAGGTATGGAGCATCTTTATCAGCCTCTGAATAGACTGCAACCGTTTCTACACCAAGCTCATGACAGGCACGGATTATACGCAGCGCTATCTCGCCGCGATTTGCTATCAAGATTCTTGAAAACATTTTTCGTGTCTCGCGTCTCGCTTGTAACCCTGGTCACAGGTCACGAATTAGTCCGGTCTCACTCTGAAAAGCACCTGACCATATTCAACGGCTTGGCCGTTAGTTACCAATATCTCGGCAATTGTTCCACTGGTTTCGGCCTTTATCTCATTCATCACCTTCATTGCCTCGATTACGCAAATTACCATTTGCGGCTCAACATGCGTACCGATTTCAACATAAGGTTCTGAATCAGGGCTTGGTGTTGCATAAAAAGTACCGACGATTGGTGACTTTATTTCCTCCAGATTCTCCCGCTTTTGTGGAGCAGACAGTGTAATTTTAGTAGATTCTGGGACGACAGCATCCGGAGGAGAGATAATGGCCTCAGGTTTGATGACTGCTGCTGCGGCTGAGGTTGGCTGCTGGGGGACGTGGCGTTTCAGAAAAATCTTGTCATCGCCATGTTTTATTTCAACCTCGACCAGTCCATTTCGTTCCATTATTTCGATGATTTCTTTTATTTTCTGCAAATCGGTGTCTTTTTGAGCCATCGCCGAATCCTTTCCAGTGCCCCAACCGGAATACTTTGTGAAGCCGACAAGAAATCGAATCTACGTCTCGCTGCAACGCCGGGAAGCAATGAATCTAAGCTGCTATTAAAGCATACTAAGTATAACGGCAAGAGATGTTTTTGCAAACATTTTCCAGCGGTCTGTATCAAGAGGTTCTAAATGTGATATCTATGATTTCGATGTTAAAAAGGACACAGAGGGAATTAAAGGCGAGTCAGACACTGCCATTATATACAATGTCTATATGGATAGAAATATGCACCCTCTACCACTTGCTATTAGGGAGAGGAAGGCTGGACTCTACAGTGACGTATCAAACAACCATCACAGCAATTTTATTGCCGTCAGCTAAACTACTCGTATAAATGTGTAGCCTCGGTTTGCTCGACTGGACGAGCAAGCTGATCGCTGCTCATGGTAACTTTGAAACGTACATCACCGGGTCTGACACCTCTCACGACAACTCGCCATACTGCTTTAGCCTTCGGTGCAAGACTATGCAGCGGTGCGAAGTTTATTGTATTGCCCATCAATAAACCGGCAGTTTCGCCAGCTGAAGAAACGTATTGAACCTTATCTTCCAAAGAGCAAACAATACGGATATTCGTGTCAGCAGCCGTACCCTGATTCGTCACTGTAATTATATAAGTAGTATTACGCCCCACCTCGATTGGGTCTTCCAGATCAATAACGTCCATTCTTACTGCAGGAAGCCCGGTAACAAAAGTCTGCATAAAAGCGGTCGCAGCTTCTGCGCAATATGCTGTGACACTTGCAGTATTTGTGACTGTACCAGCTTTCGTTGGAACGTATGACACGCGAACCCTTTTTGAAGCTTCGGGTTCAATAGTGCCTAATTGCCAGATTAGCTTGGTTCCGGAAAGATTAGCGCCGGAGGTTGCCTCTACTGAGGTCACTCCCGCAGGAATAGCATTTTCAATAACAGTATTTTTTGCCGTTCCATCGCCTCTATTATTAACCGTAATTTCGTAATCCAGCGGTCTATCAAGGTACTGCTTGCTCGGGCCGGTCATAACCATTGTCAGCCTGGGCTGGCATACCGTCGTTACAATCGCTGCAGATTCAGCCATCAAACCGGATGCTGAACTAACCACCGCCTTATTAATAAATATACCGGTCCTTGTAGCCCGGAGCTGGGTCGAGAATTGCTGCGACTGCCCCGCTATCAGAGTACCTATATCGTATACAACCTCACTCTTACCATCTATTGTCTGCAGCCCTGCAGGAAGTGTATTCACGATTCTGATGTTTTGTGCAGAACCATTCCCTAAGTTAGTAACTACAAATTCCAAAGGAATCGGATCACACAGTAAAGCTGTGGATGGCGCTTTCACTACTAACTCTAACTTCGGCTGAACAATTTTCACATTAGCACGGACTTGAACCGCATACGAGACTGTAGTGATGTTTTCAAGATTTTCCATGCTGGTGCCCATGCCTGAGACCGTAATTTGATTTGTTGTTTTTGGATGGAATAAATCCATCTTCCACACAAGCTTGTTTTCCTCTTTTTGAGCGGAAGGATTAGCACCTATTAATTCGAAACCATTTGGAAGCGCTTCAGTTACAATAACATTGGTTAACGTGGCGTCGGTTAGATTTGTGATCCTAATGGAGTAATCGAAAGGCTGTTTTAGCCGAACTTCTCTTGGCATTGCCTTATCTATTTGAATAATCCCATAGCTTGTACTAGGATAGGTCATTGAAACCATATTTGCGCCAGATTCCTCCACAGCCACTAAGTCCGGCCTAAATGTACCCGGAACAGTTTGTCCCGGGGCTACAGCTACTGGTTTTAGCTCCTGCTTAGGAAACTGCTGTTGAGCGAATCCTGTTTCTGTCGCCTCTGTTGGTCTAATCCCCCAGATATTGTCCGGGGTTTTTTTATTATGACAGCCAAATAAGATAAACATCATTAAAAGAAATGAGATATTCAGCAATCTCTTCATTGTATATTTCCTTTCGCACCTTATGGCTAAGTACAGGGAAGTAAAAATTTCTTTATTCTAAAACTCACTCCGTAAAAACAGCTTGCGCATACTAAACATACTTTTTGATTGTTTCTAACGGAATATTACAACCGATTGAAATGAAACCCCTTCCTTTCATAAATAACATAATCAAAGTCTCATTGTAGTCACAACCAAAGTCCTGATGGATCCTACTATAACTACAGATAACACAAGCATATCTTTATTTAAATTATACTAAAAAAAGCCCATTGTACAAACTTGACTCCGATAAACCTCCTTGCCTAATTATACTATATTACCCATATTATCGTCAATAATAATGTTTTTTAAAATTGATATTATCTAATATTAGACCGATAACAAAGGTCAACATATTTGTTAGAAGGCTCATACGAATGGCCAAAGCATACCTATTTTCTATAGGAAAAATTTTGAAAATTTATATGTAAACAATCGAAGTTATTCTGGTAATCGATGTAAAAATTCCAACTTATTACTTATCGGACTTTGCAATATTACGAACATTTGTTCTATTTCGACCTTGTTTTTTCTACCAATGACCACACTGATTTTAATTCAAATCACACAACTTGGCTTAGTATCTTCCACGCTGTTGATGCTCGAATCGGAAGATTTGTTTTGCTTTTGCTTGTAAGACTATAAAAGTACCTCATCCCAGAGTGGGTAATTTCGCCAACAAACAAGGTTGTTTAAAGTGGCTCCTGCATGTTATAATGTGAAATATTGGAGATACCAGAGGGGGTAAGTTTTAACTGATTATGGAGGAAATGAAATGTCACTTAGGAGAAGGAAACACAATTTCGAAAACCGCCAAACGATGGAAGTAAACAGTTGTTTCAATAATGGGCCACGACTTTACCCCAAGACCAGCAAATTCGGCAAACATAGCAGGAAATATCACTGGCTGATATGGTTATTGCCCATTACTGGGTTGTTGTCGCTGATCTGGTTTTTAATACGTGTTATTCCGAAGCCATCACGGTCAACATACCCCTGTCAGCAAGTAGCAGCACCGTTAGCCAGTGGTTTTATAATTTGGCTTACCGGGCTTATCGGCTCAACATTCGCATATCGTAAAGCAAAAAGACTTTTTCATCGCTCCCGATATCTCTTGGCAGGTGTCTGTGTTTTCATGAGCATAATAGCAGTATGGTGGTCTTTTAATGTAACTGCAGAAGCCCCTGCCGAAGCGGCTTTTACTCCCAGCGATTTGCCGAACAGCCCTATAGGCCAAGCGAAAGGAATTTTCCCAGGCCGCGTGGTATGGTTCCACGACCCTGCTGCAACTAATTGGGATGGCTCCACTGGTAACTGGTGGGATGAAGGTAATACCGACCAGGATGTGGTTGATTGTATGGTCTCTAAATCCATCCAAACTCTAACCGGCCAGTCGAACAACACAGAAGCGTGGGATGCACTTTTCAGACACTTCAATCAGACTAAGGGTTTTGGTGACATCGGCTATCTGCAAGGAGAAAAAATTGCTGTCAAGATTAACATGAATCAGGACCGCACAGGGGGCACATGGGGAAAAAGCAGCGGTATGCCCAGTCCGCAAGTGATTTACGCCTTTCTGGAACAGCTCATACATAAGGCTGGCGTACCAGGTTCGGCGATTACGGTTTATGATGCAGCTCGTTATATTGGCGACCCGATTTTTAATAAAGTCAGGAGCAACCCTGACCCAAATTTTCAGAGCATAACATTTGTGGTAATTCCCAGTTTGGCACGCAACGGACGTGTCGCGGCAACTTATGATGTTAGTAATCCCCTCTATACAAAGGCAGGAACCGCATATCTACCACGATGTGTGACCGGGGCCAAATATCTAATCAATATGGCATTACTAAGAGCTCATACCCTGTTTGGCGTAACAGTGTGTGCAAAGAATCACTTTGGGTCGGTATATTTCCCATCAGGAGGCGGTTGGACACCTGCACCGTTGCACGGTTACGGCGGTCGAAGCATGCCTATGAATTCATACAACTGCTTAGTTAATTTAAACGGACATAGGCATCTGTCAGGAAAGACGCTACTGTATATGATTGATGGCCTATATCCGGCAGAGCATAATGAAGCAAACGTGATTCGTTTCCTCTCGTTTGGAGATGACTGGGCATCCAGCCTGTTCTTGTCGCAGGATCCGGTGGCCATTGACTCAGTTGCGTTGGACTTTTTACGAAATGAGCAAAGGTGTACTAATGTGACCGGCAATCCGGATAACTATATGCACGAGATGGCATTGGCTGATAATCCTCCTTCGGGAACATTTTATGATCCTGAAGGCGATGGAACGAGGTTGACAAGTCTCGGCGTCCATGAGCACTGGAACAACGCTGTGGACAAGCAGTATTCCCGCAACTTAGGAACCGGAAATGGTATCGAGCTGTTGACGCCGTCGCTGACCAGCATAGATGGCCCAGTAGAGAATGTCATCACCCACAAGAAATATGATTATATCCGGTATGCCGTTGGTGATGCTAACTCCGGCGATATAATAGTAGTTAGCCCGGGAATTTATTATGAGAACGTCAATCTCAGCGGTAAGGACATAACGCTCGTATCAACAAATCCTAACAACCCCGCTATCGTGGAAGCCACCGTCATCCATGGCAGCAATCAGGCGGTGACTTTTTCCAGCGGTGAAGATGCAAACTGTATGCTTATTGGTCTTACAATCGCCGGCGCAAATAACGGCATCTACTGCTCTGGTGCGACACCAGCCATTATTAACTGCAGAATTGTAGATAATTATGGTGCTGGTATTAAGCTATGGGATAAGAGCAATCCGACCATCGTCAACTGTATTATAGCTGGCAACACCGGAGCCGGCATCGAGATGTGGGCATCTCGGGTTGGCCGATTAACGTTTTACAATTACGCCACAATCACTAATTGTACTATTGTTGGAAATTTTCTGCAGGGCATTTGGGGCGGAAAGCCGACCATTACCAACTCTATTATATATGACAATGGACGTGGTTGCGATTCGGTTCAAATAGTGGCTGACGAAGCTACTGTAACTTACAGCAACATTCAAGGTTCCTGGCCCGGCGAAGGCAATATTGATGCCGACCCAATGTTTACCGAGCCGGGATACTGGGATGAAAACAGCACACCAGAGAACCTTAATGATGATCTTTGGGTGGATGGTGATTATCACCTGCGGCGAGAATCACCATGTGTTAATGCCGGTGACCCAGCCTTTACCGCCGAGGTCTTCGGAGTAGATATTGATGGTGGACGGAGGATAGACGGAGGCCGAGTGGATATAGGTTGTGACGAGGTGGCTATGTCGTTTAGATAGCTTGATACAGAGCAAAATGGAATAATTAACATTGAGAATGCGATAATATCTGTCCAGGCATGTCCAGCGGGTCATAGGCCGGTTTTTCCAGAAATAAATTTCTTGCACTTATTGCAGTCGCAAAACATAATAACAATCGTTTGACGGATAAATACATATAATCATTAACCTGAAATAAGGAGGCTGACAAAATGAATGGAAACCAGAACACTCAAAGCAATTTGGTTGATACCACCGACTACCTTGAAGCGGTTGGAGTATGCAGATGTTGGAAAAACTTTTTGTTTATTATTATAATACTCTGCCTGCTCTTGCTGCAGATATCTTTCTGGCTTGTAGATACCGGATATGTCAAAGCTGAAGCTGCGGAAACTGCTTTTTCTGGAATGGTATCGGATTCCAGTAAGCCCATAATCGCACAGCTTGCAGCAAAAAAGCCCGATGCACCTCTGGATGTGAACGAGGCAAAACAACCTGTCGGAGAAACAGAGAAAATCGAAAAAGCCGCTGAAAAGGTGGTTGCTAAGGATCCGACCGATAGCAAAGAAAAGGCAGAGGCATCACAACAAGCACGTTTCTTCGGCATAAAAATGAAACACCTAAACTGGGTAATCCGGTTTTGTAACTTTATAATTATCTTAGCGGCTATGCTTTACTGCCTGGCATTGTTATTCTGCTTCAAGGTCTCGCTGATCGGCAGGCTCGGCGGTATAAACCATATCTGCCGGGCATTTTTTATCTCACTGGTTATGGTTATTCTGCTGCTGCCCTGGCAGAATTACTTTGGCCATATTGTTATGGGAGCGATATATACGCCCGCCGAGCTGGTAAAGTGGTGTACCGCCCAGGATAACGGCATATTCGCCGCGGTCATTCACTATTTGCGGTTCACCGGCTATTGGCTGCTGATTGTATTATTGCTTATCTTCTCGCTGATGCGTAGCTCCCGCTGGACAAAGGCAATCCTTCGTCGCCTGGAGGTATTATAGCAGATGGCTAAAGAAAAGCTGGGCTTTATCGGCACCGGTATCATGGGTAAGCCGATGGCCTACAACCTGCTGAAAGCAGGATATCCCTTAGCCGTCCACAACCGCACAAAAGCAAAAGCCCGTCAGCTCCTGGATGAAGGTGCAGCTTGGGCCGACAATCCCGCCGGAGTTGCATCCAAGAGCGATGTTGTAATCACCTGTGTCACCGACACACCTGATGTCAGAGAAGTGCTTCTCGGCGAAAACGGCGTAATCAAAGCAGCAAGAGAGGGTCTAATCTGCATTGATATGAGCACTATATCACCAGCGACTACAAAAGAAATGGGACAGGTTCTCGAAGCGAAAGGCGTAAGTTTGATTGATGCTCCCATAAGCGGCGGTGAAATAGGGGCAATAGAAGGCAAGCTGTCGATAATGATGGGTGGACCAAAAGAAGTTGTCGAAAAGGTCCGTCCAATTATGCAAACACTGGGAAGAACAGTTACCTATTGTGGCCCGCTCGGCTCAGGTCAGATGACTAAATTAGTTAACCAGGTTATGGTCATACACACCATAATGAGCATAGCTGAGGGTTTTGCTTTCGCTGAGAAAGCAGGGCTGGATTTAAAGACAACCTTGGAAGTAACCTCTGCCGGTGCAGCCTCAAGTCACTCACTAAGGGCACTTGGCCCAAAAATAATTGCCAGCGATTACAAACCTGCTTTTATGGTCGATCTGCAGCATAAGGATTTACGGCTGGTTCTGGAATACGCAAAGCAGCTAAAGCAGCCACTGCCCGGCGTAGCTTTGGCTAAACAGTTATTAACCGTTCTTCAGGCGCAAGGACGAGGCAGGGATGGAACCCAGGCTCTTATAGATGTCATCCGACAACTGGGTAAGAAGTAACATTCGCTGGTTTTCACGTGCTTACTAATCTCCGGTTAGTCGTTCCACAATCTCAATTCATACGAGGGCAAATCCTTGCTCAATGGCGATTGTTTGTTACCTATCGGTCTTTACATTCACAAGCTTTTCAGTATACTTGACTATATCTATGGCAGAGATTGGGAAAAACTCAGTTGGCCCCGTTAGAAATTCTACAGAGCCAGAATCTCCTGGCAAAAAAGCCAAGATTTCTAATGGAGTTGGTATTGTGCAGACCCATACGATAAGGCTCGTGGAAACGCACGAACCTTTGGAATTAGAGTGCGGCAAAAAATTAGCTCCAATTGATGTGGCCTACGAGACATACGGGCAGCTCAACGAAGCCGGGGACAACGCAATCTTGATATGTCACGCTCTCAGCGGCAATGCACACGTTGCCGGCTATAACAATCCTGACGACAGAAAGCCGGGCTGGTGGGATAATATGGTCGGTCCCGGCAAAGGTATAGATACAAACAAATATTTTGTTATCTGCTCAAATTTTCTCGGCGGGTGCAGCGGAACCACGGGGCCTTCTTCCATAAACCCTGCGACCGGAAAACCATACGGTCTGGATTTTCCAATTATAACTGTAGCTGATATGGTTAAGGTTCAAAAGCTGTTGCTTGATAGACTGGGCATCAAAAAGCTTTTAGCGGTAATCGGTGGCTCCATCGGTGGAATGCAGGTTCTACAGTGGGCAATTTTCTTTCCTGATTTTGTCAAGTCGGCGATAGCCGTCGCCACAACGTCTCATTTCGGCGCACAGTCGGTTGCTTTCGATGCGGTTGGTCGAAACGCCATATTGGCGGATGCAAATTTCGCCGACGGCCAATATCACGACAAAAAAGGTCCGGATAGAGGTCTGGCAATTGCACGCATGATTGGTCACATAACATATCTGTCAGAACAAGGTATGCGGGTGAAATTCGGACGGAAGCTACGAAGTGCCGAGGGACTGCGCTCTGCGGGAACCCAGCAGTACAGTTATGATTTCAATTCCGAGTTCGCTGTTGAGACATATTTGAACTATCAGGGTCAAACCTTCGTGGAAAGATTCGACGCCAACAGCTACCTTTATATAACCAAGGCGGCGGATTATTTTGACCTGCAAAAGGACTATGGATCACTAACTAAGGCCTTTGCAAATACCAAGTCACGGTTTCTCATAATCAGTTTCGCCAGTGACTGGCTTTTTACGCCAGCGCAATCTAAGGCGATGGTAGAAGCTCTCGCCGCGAACAGGAAGGATGTAAGCTACTGTGATATTGCGTCACCTTACGGCCATGATGCGTTTTTACTGGAGCCGGAGGTGTTAGGCAGGTTTATATGCTGTTTTTTGCAGGCTACATACAGGCCGCAGGCAGAGCAACAAACCTGTTCGTGCTATGCACGGAGTATGCGGCAGCGTAGCAAGTTTGAGCAGGCACACAGGGCGCGTGTGGATTATGAACTGATAGAATCTCTCATTGAGCCGAACAGCACGGTGCTTGACGTCGGCTGCGGAGACGGAGAACTCCTGGCTAATCTTGTGCACGACAAGAACATAAAGGGCGAAGGCATTGAACTTGACCAGGAGCTTGTGCTGGATTGCGTTTGCCGACGAATACCGATTATTCAGCAGGATATTGAGCATGGGCTGGGATATTACGGAGATAAAAATTTCGATTATGTGATCCTTTCGCAAACGGTACAGACAATAAAAAACCCCGAAAAAGTTTTTAAGGAGCTTCTGCGAGTAGGCAAAAAAGTGATAGTGAGCTTTCCGAACTTTGCTTACTGGAGAAACAGAGCACAGCTATTTTTCCGAGGCAAAGCACCATTAACCAGGCAGTTACCTTTCGAGTGGTACAATTCACCTAATATACATTTTCTGTCACTAAAAGATTTCGAAAAGTTTTGCAAAAAGCTGGGCGTTAAAGTCGAAAAAAGAATACCTTTGGTTAAGACATATCTTAGCCCCGTAAGATTTGCACCTAATTTGTTTGCAGAGCAAGTAATCTACGTAACCAACAAAGGTTAAATCACAATTGCGAAAGTACACCTTGTCTAAGGGAGAACAAAAATGGAGCAAGTTGAGCGTATTGGGGTTTCGTTAGAAAAGAAGCTGCTTCTGAGTTTTGACAAACTCGTTGCTAAACAGGGTTATCAGAGCCGGTCCGAGGCAATACGTGATTTGATACGTCAGCATTTAAGTAGCGAGCGTTTGAGCGAACCGGCAGCCCAAGCTGTTGCTGCGGTATTTGTGATATACGACCACCATTCGACAAAATTGATGCAGGAGCTGGTCGGTATGCAGCATTCACATCTGCTACAGACGATTTGCTCTATGCATGTCCATCTTGATGCTCACGATTGTATGGAGGTAATTGTGCTTAAAGGCCAAGTTGATGAAATCAATAAAACAGGCGAAAACATATTGAGTCTGAAAGGCGTTAAACTCGGAAAGGTAAACCTTATTACCACGGAACTGCTTTGACACAAAACTTGACATGTATAAGGCAAAGCTATTTAATACAGACAGCGAAGGGCGATTAGCTCAGTTGGTTAGAGCGCACGGATCACACCCGTGAGGTCACAGGTTCGAACCCTGTATCGCCCATTTACTGAATGACTTTATAACCTAAAAACACATCGTGGGGAGTGATCAAAAGTTATTGTGTAAAAAGTTAGCTTTTGTCCAAATAACCAAACACTTCTGAAATAAGCCTTTGTGAATCAATACCTATTGATTTTAGTATGCCTTTAACTCATAATATAAAATCCTATTGTGAATCGGTGAACTGAGTAGGGCCCGAAGTTGCAGATATTGTAATTGGACATTATTGGGCTTCTTGTTTCTATAGACACCGATTTTGGTAATGCTTGAAGGGCTAAATAATATGGGAAGAAAATCGCACGGCGTCAAAAAAGAGCTGCTTAGGATGCGTTTTGATACTTTTCTTTCCTTACTCATATTAAGTCTGTTTTTGATGAGTGATGTTGTTTGCAATGCGCAAGGACAGAAAATACAGGAGCCGAGAATGGTTCCTTCACCTCGCTCTGAGCTGAAGCTGGAAGAAATCCCCTTTAAGATTATATACGAAACATACCGCAAAACCGACAACAAGCGAAACTGGGAGCTGTTCCTGATAAATGCAGATGGTTCCAATCCAGTCAATCTCACCAACACGCCGGATTTAGATGAGATGTATCCTCATATCTCACCTGATGGCACCAAGATCAGCTTTGTTGTCGATGAAGGAACCGGAAGAGATAAAATCCGGAGCGTTTATTATATGAATATCGATGGGATGCAGCGGGTCAAAGTAGCGGAAAACGCACGCCAGCCGTGCTGGAGTTTTGACAGCAAAAGCATCGCTTATCTAAAGAGTGAGTACGAGCGCTACAGCACCAAAGAGTATGCCACCTCTGAACTTTTAATCTATGATCTGGAAACGCGCCTGCATAGGCAACACCCCAATAAAGAGCTGCATCATCTTTATGCTATTTGCTGGTCACCCAATGGTAAGTGGTTTGTATCTGCTGTAGAAGGGGGTATGGGCTATAGCGATACCATCATTGCTTTCGAATATGATGAAACAAGAGTTTTTGACCTTGCACAGTGGGGAGTGAAAGGCTGTCGGCCTGACTTTAGTCTTGACGGCAAAAGAATGGTGTGGGGCGAAACGGATTGGAATCTTTGCATTGGCGACTTTGATGTGGTATCTAATGAGCCTCGGGTCCTTAATATCCGTGAGCTGGTTAGATGCGCGCGTAGAGATAAGGTCTATCACGTTGATTTGTCGCCGGACGGCAAGTACATCGCTTTTAGTTACGGCCCGTTCCGAGGTGGACAGCAGGTTGGAGGTATGGCACCCGGCTGGGATATTTGTGTTGGTGATATGTCCGGCAAATGGGTAAAAGTCACCACCGATGGCAATCACAACAAAGAACCTGACTGGGTACCGATTCAAGCCGCAGCCAGCAAGCAAAACTAAAGCATAAGTGGAAAGAATTTGACTTATGTCAGAAGTTGGAAATCAGAAGTCTGAAATCAAATATTCTGTCCTCTGTTTTCTGTTCTCCGTCTTCTGTCCTCTGTCTTCTGTCCTCTGTCTTCTGGTTTTTTCCGGCTGCCGAAAAGCTGAAGATACTTCTTATAAGCCGGAGGTCATAACAACGAAGACCGGCATAGAAATGGTGGCAATCCCCGCAGGCTGGCTTTTAATGGGAGATGATAATGGAGCAGCGGATGAAAGACCCGCACACAAGGTATGGATTAGTGCGTTTTGGATGGATAAATACGAAGTTGTGCAGGAACAATTCCGGATATATCAGCTTCCCGACCCATCTCACTTTAAGAATCCCAAAAATCCTTTGGAACGGATTAACTGGTCCGACGCTGCTCTTTACTGCAACGACCGTTCACGAGCGGAGGGTCTTGAGCCTTGTTATGATGAGCAAACCTGGCAATGTAATTTCGAGGCTAACGGATATAGACTTCCTACGGAGGCGGAGTGGGAGTATGCTTGTCGAGCAGGTACAACCACAAAATATAGTTTTGGTAACGATGTGCGAAAACTAAAAGCATACGCGTGGTTTGCTGAGAACTCATCCGGAAAAACACATCCCGTTGGGCAAAAGAAACCTAATCCATGGGGACTTTACGATATGCACGGAAATGTTGCAGAATGGTGTAACGATTTTTATTCAGAAAGTTACTATAAACAAAGTCCCGATAGAGACCCCAAAGGCCTTGTTGAAGGAGAGGAAAAAGTTTTGCGAGGCGGAGCATGGAATTTAAGCGCTGATAGCTGCCGGTCATCCTATCGGGCAAGCGACCCATCCCTAAATGATACTTGCCTTGCAAATGACGCTATAGGTTTTAGATGCGTTAGAAGTGCACATAACAACGCAATAACCCAATCAAATCCTGAACAAAATGGTCTGGCGCCACAGATATCAAAAACGGGATTTGTTTATGATGATATATATCTTGAGCACAAAACGACGTCAGGCCATCCGGAATCGCCGCAGAGATTGGTCGCGATAGTTGAAAAGTTAAAAGCAAATGGATTATATCCTGAATTACTCGTGCTCTCGCCAGAGCCTGCTGCGAGGGAATGGATTGAAACTGTTCACTCACTCCATTACATAGAGCGAGTCAAAGTTAGCTGTGAAAATGGCACAGCATATCTGGATTCATTAGATACCCCGATATCAAAGAAATCTTATGAAGTTGCGCTGGTAGCCGCAGGAGGCATGTTCACAGCCATCGATGCGGTTATGCAGAAAAAGGTAGCGAACGCCTTTTGTGCAGTCCGCCCACCGGGTCACCATGCCCTTAGTGATCGGGCGATGGGATTTTGCATCTTTAATAATGTTGCTATCGGCGCACGGTACATCCAGAAGAAATACAAGCTGCAAAAAGTACTCATTGTAGATTGGGACGTTCACCACGGCAACGGTACTCAAGCGGTGTTCTACGATGACCCCACCGTACTATACTTTAGTACACATCAATATCCTTTCTATCCAGGCACCGGAAGCAAGGCGGAGAAAGGAAGCGGAAAAGGTTTGAATTATAATATTAACGTTCCTCTACCGGCTGGCTCCGGAGATAGCGATTACATAAAAGTATTCCGGGAAAAGCTTGAACCCGTAGCTCTTGAATTTTCTCCGGACTTTGTGCTTGTCTCCGCCGGCTTTGATGCCTGTAAAGGTGATGTGCTCGGCGGGATGAATATTACACCACAAGGATTTGCACAGCTAACGCAGATAGTCAAGAGTATAGCTCAGAAGTGCTGCGAAGGTCGGCTTGTTTCCATACTTGAGGGCGGATACAACTTGGATGCACAGGCAGCCTCTGTGGAAGAGCATATTCGAGTTTTGATGAAATAAAAGAGAGCTAAATGTTATTTCACACCTGGTCCTTTGTATTATTCTTCCTGATTGTATTTCCGATCTACCTTGTCCTGAAGGAAACAAGATTTCGATTGTTCTGGCTTTTGGCTGTTTCCTACTTTTTTTATGGTTGTTTCCATCCTCTGTATCCGATTTTGATTGCATATTCTTCACTGGTTGATTACCTCG
>CAZVUF010000038.1:0-14834 GCA_964629355.1 uncultured Pirellulales bacterium
GAATTATTAAAGGCATTTCCGGGCTCTACAGCAGCATCCCCTCTCCCAACTGAAATCCGAGAGCTTCTCCGCCGACCGAAAAAGGATTCTCGCGTTCCTGGTACTTTCCCTCTATGCCCCTAAACCTGTCTCAAAATCGGGCCGTCTGATAGATACGGGGATGATACACCGCGATACTTACAATGATTTGAATTACTCAAAATATAAGCAGTCCTTGTATTGACGCTGGCAATCTAAACAGCTTCATCGGAACAGAAAGCTTACATCATTAGGTCTGCCAGCCCGTTGCCAGTTACCAGTAACCCGTGACCCGAGCGACGAGTTCACCGGGCTATGACCGTGGCTCTTGACCGGCGTATGCCGGCTCAGAAGTCTTGACATCGTCACGGAAGAGCAGAACGAAAGCTCCAAGTAATATCGCTGAGATGACGGTGGTTATAATCCAAATCGTGATCCAGTTAGTGACCTTTTCGCCGCCGTCCTGTACGACCGTATATTTATCGATCAGCGCAGCATTGAAGAAGTTGCCAACGAGCCATCCGATGCCGAAGCAGAGCAGGCCGATTAGACCCTGGGCCTGTGCACGGATTTCAGCAGGTGCTTTTTTGTCAACATACACTTGTCCGCCGACAAAGAAGAAGCCGAAGATCACGCCATGAATAAGAATGGCCATGTAGTAAAGCAAGGTCTGGTCGTAAACTCCACCGGCCCAGAATATGATATATCGCGCGACAAGTCCCGCGAGACCTATCACGATTGTCCACTTGACACCTACCCGCGCCAGTGAAATGGGTACCAGAAGCATCAGGAACATCTCAACTAACTGCCCCCAGTTCATCGTAGCAGTCACCAGCGTGAAGCCTTGATAGTCGAAGAACTGGGAACCAAAGGAGAAATACGTTGTAAAAGGGATCATCACGAGCGTGGAGATGATGATAAAAAAGGCGAAGTTGAAATCCTTCATCAGACCCAGCGCCCGCAGGCCTAGTGCATCGACAATCGAAGCGGCTTTTCCTTCGGCAGGTGGTGGTGTATTCGGTAAGGTTAGGTTGAACAGGGCCGCGATAAGTGCCGTCCCCGCTCCGCATAAAAGCGGAATTGCTGTGTCGTCGATCTTCTTGCCATATACCTTTAAGGCAACCACACTGAAGATCAGCGATGCCACCCATCCGATTGAGCCCAAGGCGCGAATCCGGGGAAACTTTTCAGATGGGTAGTTAGCCATTGCGATTGCATTGGTCAGGGGCCATGTCGGCATATAGCAGAACATCGCAACCAGTAGTATGACAAAAAGCAGTATCGGGCTGGCAACCTCCGCCGCGAGAAATAACAATACTGCGCAGACAACGTTCAGCACGATAAGGACCTTTTGACTGGCAAAGTGCCGGTCTGCAATCATACAAATAATCGGGGAAACCAGGCAACCCAGAGGCATGGAACTCATTATGATTGCCTTCTTCCAGCCTTCGACCCCCATTTTTGTCAGGTATGCAGCCAGTGGAACAAACCATACGGCAAACAGCATGTACTGCAAAAACATCATGATGCTCAGGCGAATGCTAACACTTGTTGACGTCTTATTCATTTTACAACTCCCTTGAAAAAGCTCATTTTCGATATTCTAAGCATTATACCTGTCTGGAGTGTACCGCTGAATGTGTTCAATTAGGAACTCAACACAGGTCTGTGTTCACTTGGGGCGAGATACAGTTTCCATTACATTTCGTTTTCCTTAACTTTAACTCTCTTTTATCCCGTAAAACCTCGTAGTCTTTCGGCTGCCAGCTTTATTTCTGCAAAGCGGTCGTTGCCTGCTTCGCGCTCAATCGCCAAGACTCCTTCAAAGCCGATTTCCTTAATTGAGTTCAGAAATCTGTCTGGGCGGACCTGCCCGTCACCCCATGGGACTTCTGTGCCCCAGGTACCAGGCTGTTTTGTCCGAATCGCATCTTTTATATGAATATGCTTTATCCACGGTGACAACACTTGTACCGCCTCAATAGGATTCCCCTTGTCGTAAAGAATCATATTCGCCGGGTCAAAGTTAACTCCTACAGCCGGATGATTCAATTTCTCCAGAAAGTGCCGCAACTCTTGGGCCGTTTCCTGACCAGTTTCTAATAAAAGCATAATGTTCTTCTCGCTCGCTGCGTCAGCTAAACATTTGATCCTGTCATAAAATTTTTTGGCGTATGCAGGATTACTTTCGTCAATAAAGCCAGCGTGCATCGAGAGATATTTGACACCCAGCTCTACAGTAACATTGGCTGCCCCCAGGAACAGCTTGTGGTTTTGTTCCCAGTGTTCGTCCGGTACAATTCCTCCCGTGGCTTTTATGCTCTTCAGCGTTGAGTAATCTTCCTGCGGAAAATCTATCATCGTGCTGCTTACTATCCAGTTCTGCCGCTGCACCTCTGCCAGAAAATCTTTGCCCTTCTCCTGCAGCGCCGGTCTCACTGCCAAATGCACATGCTCAATTCCTATTCTGTTCATGGCCTCTGCTACTCTGGCAATATCCCTCTGCAGTGACCAGCTACAAACTCCCACAGGCCAATCTAAACATTTCATTATGTCACTCCCCAATTCGTCCCTTTTCTACTCAGCTAATTGAAACCTTTTCCCCCCTTATTAACGATTCCTTTTCAGCCTCTACAATTTTAACCGAGTTCAGTGACTGCTCTAATGTTATTACCGGTTTGACCTTTTGCCTGCTTATCACCTTTGCAAAGTGAGCTATTTCTAAAAACCAGCCGTCGCCTTTTTCCACATACGGCGTATAGGTTTTTCCCTCTGCAGGGCAAACCTTAAACTTAGGCTGTCGCGTCAAATCGTAAACAATCGTTGCTTTCTCCATCGCAATGTTAAAGCTCATCTCAAAACCAAAACGCGGCATCATCGCCCAGCTACCTTCCGCGGTGACAATCTTCGCATCATTATAAAGATACTGTGTGACTATATGCAGCAACTCACCACCGGGACTATTTGCCCCGAAGCTAAAAACAGAACGTGGCATCCCGAACACATACTGCACAAAGTCTGTGTCGTGAATATGCAGGTCTAAAGCAACTCCTCCGCTGCGTTTTTCATTCATAAACCAGTTGTCTATGCTCCATGCCGGTGCTGCACCGAGGCGCTGGAATGTTGCTGCAATAACTTTGCCATACCTGCCACTATCGACTATTTCTTTGGCTCTTGCGTATTCAGGCCAAAAACGCACACAGTGTCCGATTTGCAGTTCTTTTCCGCTACAATTGGCTTGCGCTATCATCCTCTCGCAATCTTGCACATTCAGTGCCATCGGCTTCTCGCACAAGACGTTAAGGCCCGCTTGCAGAGCTTTTATAGAGAAATCGGCGTGCAAATAAGTCGGCAATGTAATCGACACCGCATCCAGTTTGGCCTCCTTAAGCATCTTCTCGTAATCGGTGTACAACTGTAAGCGGTTAAAATCAATCGCCCCTTCAGCTTCACCGACATTCCCGACCGCTTTTTTAGTATCCTCTTCAATGTTCGGATTCACATCGCAGACGGCTACAACCTCGGTGCTTTCGAGAGCCTCCCAGTACTTGTAGTGCATCCGCCCCATAAATCCAAATCCTGCAATGCCTATTCTTAACATAAGCATACTTCCTATTAAATGATAATTGGTTAAATAGTAACTGGTTAAACGGTAAAATCAATAACCAATTACCGGTTATCAATTATCTGGTATTTATATTTTTCAGCGTGTCATCCTCATAGCCTCTCTCTCTTCGAATTTAATGCGGTAACTTGCAGGATGGTACAATTTGAAATCTATAGCCCTTATGTATTCTTCTGGGCCACAGTGGCTAACATTTTTAATCAGTGAAGATATTTGCTTTTGTGAGCGAAAGGCAGCAATTGCTTCAAGCTTTTTGTCCAAAAAAGACATCGGCGTACGCATACACAAAGTCGGAGGTGCAGCAAAATCACAATAAACTGCGTATGTGTTAATGTAGGGCACTTTTCTTAAAGGCCTTCCTAACTCCGGCCAGATATTACCAGCCGAGTGAAACAAGCTGATAAGAAACTCCTCAAATATGATACGATGATCGGGATGTAAATCATTATGCGTGGGCAGGAAGCACTGTGTCGGCCTTATCTTGCGCAGATAATAAGTAAATGTATTTTGCAGGCCTACAAAATCCTCAATCGCAAGATTGTTGTCCGAGTCAATGGGACTTCTTCCACGAAAATTATTTAGCCGACAATCTGGAAAGCCGAGCCAGACAATATTCGCCTTCGGCACCGCTAAGCTCTGATAGCATTCAAAGGTTTCGCTGCGTCTGATTTCAGCAATAGTGTCTTTTTCTTTAATACTGCAATAGCCCATACTGCCATCAGTAACAATCATTATATGGACAGGTACGTTCTCACGTTTGGCTAATTGAATAAGCAGGCCTGCTCCCAGAACAGCATCATCATCATGGGGGCTAATCACGAGAAAACGCTCTTTCTTACCCTGCCAATGGCGAGATACACTGGCGAGTTTTGAGCCTACCCGTCGTTCTTCTCCCACTAAACGTACGAATTCAAATTTCTGTTGCATTTGTCCACCTCAATGAATTTCGTCACTCGTCGCCCGTGACCCGAGCGATGAACCACGAGTGACGAGCTTATTCTCGGCGAACATTCTATCATGGCTGGTAATATTCTCAAACCAATTTCTCTATTCCTTAAAGAGTAGATTCTGCATAGAATGTCGGATTTGTCCTTAGCGGCAAGATATCGACTCACCAGTGTTAAGCAACCGATAGCAAAATGTTGAAAAAAAACGTGAGTCTTCGGATTAAATCAATTATAATTTTCACGGTCCAAAGTTTATTGATGTTTGTTAGATATAGTCCTAGAATTTGAAATTACCTGCTGGGAATTTTTCAGATTGAAGTCTTTTTCAAGGAGGTTAACACTATGAGTATAATTTTGTACATTAAAGCCTCACCTCGCACCGGTCGTTCTCACTCGGTTGTGGTAGCTGACGCATTTATTGAATCTTATCGCCAAAGCCATCCGGATGATAAGATTAAAACAATCGATATTTTTCAGGAAAAGCTGCCGGCGTTTGACCTGCCGGCTGCCACTGCAAAATACAGAATAATGCACGGTGAAAAACACACACAAGAGGACCGCCGGATCTGGGTGAAAATCGTTTCTGTAATAGAAGAATTTAAATCTGCGGACAAATATGTTTTGGCGGTGCCGATGTGGAATTTTTCAATACCATATCGGCTGAAACAATATATAGACATCATTGTTCAGCCGGGTTATACGTTCACCGTCAAAGAGGACGGTAGTTACGAAGGATTAGTAAAAAATAAACCGGTCTTTATAGCTTACGCGCGAGGTGGGCAGTACTCAGTGGACGCTGCCAAGGCTTTTGATATGCAGACGAAATATCTTGAGCTTATACTGGGCTTTATTGGCCTGTCTGATATTCACTCGGTAATTATTGAGCCGACGCTTGCCAGTGGTGCTGATGTTGCGAAGCAAAAACAGGCGGAAGCAATCGAGAAGGCGAGGGGAATGGCAAAGGCTTTTTAAGGGCTTGCCATACCACTTTTCTTTATGCCTCTATCGGCGCTGCGAAGCTTCACCTCTGATTGGAAACAAAATCCCGGCACAACTTTGCAATATCTTTCGCTACAATCTCTGCAATGATTTGCTGTTGTTTCAGGAACAGCGGCGTTGGCGGTATAACAGCATGTCTAATTGACTCCATCGTCTTTTCTTGCTGGCTCGGAGTTACACTCTTGAGGCCAGGAGCTTTTCTTTTTGCAGAGGTAACTTTTCGCTGCTCAGCCATAATCTCTTCGGCCAGGTTAAATCTCGGGATTTCTCGTTCTCGCGACTCGACTGAGCTCGTCGAAGTCTTCTTTGCATCGGATAGTTCTGCAGGCATTGTCTGTGCAGGACGAACTTTATACGGCGGTATTATATCGCCTGCGCGAAGAATGCCGTCATCGTTTTGTTTATTAATGTTGGCCTGATTCATTACATGCAGGTCCTATAGAAAATTGTGTGAAATCACCCGGATTAAACTGCTCTATCAATGAATTAACGCCATCAACAGTAACAGCCTTAACAGCCTTCACGTCATCTTCAATAGTATGATACTGTTTCAAATAAATCCAGTTAAAACCGAGGTCAAGCAGCCGACCCATCGGCAGCTCGTTTTTGATAACCAACGCGCTCAGGACTTTATTCTTAGCCTTTCTCAATTCATCTTTTGTTATACCTTCGTGAGACAGACTGCGGAAGATATCCCCGACGATGCCCAGGACCTTGGAGACATTTTTGCCGCTACACCTGATATAGCTGTACAACGCACCTGTGCCGTCCATTGGGCTATATTGCATTGTGGCCACTTCTGCCAATGCCTTATCCACTAATTCCCAGAAGAATCTTGAGCCAACATTGTCACCAACGATAACCGATAAAAGCGCAGCTGCAAATCTTCTCGGGTCACGAAAGGACACGCATGGGCTTATAAGACAGATATGCTCGCAGGCCAGATTTGATTTTTCAATCCTCTCTTTCTTTTTACTGCCTTCAAAATGCTCTAATTTTCTGGCTACAGCCTGGCCTTGCCATTTGAGACAAAAAGTTTCCAGGGTCGAGCAGATTTGACCCCAGTCAAAATTGCCTGCACATGTGAATATCATATTGTCTGGTGCATAACGCGTGACAAAATAGTTCCGCATCTGCTCAACTGTTAGATCCTCTATACTTTTCTCGCCGCCGAGGACGCTGTTGCCGCACGGGTGGCCACCGAAGTGCAGACTTCTGCATCTATCCATAACATCAAAGCTCGGCGTATCTTTGTACATCGCAATTTCTTCTTTGATTACATTCTTCTCAATATTAAAATCTTCATCTCGAAGAGCCGGCCTCATTAGTTCGATCCACAGCTTTGTGACCTCTATTACATATTCAGGCAGAACCGCTGCATAATAAACGGTATTTTCTTCGCTGGTAAAGGCATTGAACTGTGCCCCTGTTCCGTCGAAGGCCTTGTTGACCTCAAAAGCATCTAAATTTTCAGTGCCTTTGAACAGCATGTGTTCCAAGAAATGTGATACTCCGTTTATCTGCTTGGTTTCATCCCGGGAACCGGTCCTTACAAAAAAACCGACTGCAGCCGATTTAGCAGATTTATTAACCTCGCCGATTAAATCCAAGCCGTTCGCCAATTTTTTTTTCTTAAATACCATTGGTTATGTCACCCGACGACAACTTCCCTTGGACCGATTGTCAGAACCGTAAAATCTTCTAACTTGTTCTTACGCAAAAAGCTAAGAACTGAATCGACGTTGGTGGTCTCTATTCTATCTTTTATTTCATCCAGACTTCGCACTCTGCCCAGCATATAGTAATCGTGTCCAATCGCGCTTGCCCGGCTGCTGGACGATTCACTTTGCAAAATTAAACTGCTCTTTAAGCCGACTTTGGCTCTGGCAATCTCTTCTTCGCTGATTTCGTCGCTGAGCCGATCAAATTCGCCGATAATACAATCAAGTGTTTCCTGGGCCTTATCCGGCGTCGTGCCTGCATAGCACATTATACCCGCTGCATCTTTCAGACCATGATATCGTGCTCCGATTGCATAACACAGCCCCCTTTTTTCTCTTACCTCGGTAAACAATCTGGCGCTCATCCCGCCTGAAAGTACCGATACAGCCATTCTGGCACTATAGTAGTCATCATTACTCGGCGTCACTGTCTCCGTCATCAGGCCGATATGCACTTGTGCAGAGTCATTATTGATATGTGTATATCTGCCCGCCTTGGGACCCAACATAACTGGCTCACGGATTTCCTGATGGTCCGTTTCAAACAAATTTTCCACTTGCCGGCAGATTGCATCAAATTCATATTTGCCTGCAACTGAAAAGATCGTCTGCGAAAGATAAAAATTATTCTTTACAATCTCTCGTGTTTTCTCTGCGTTCAGTTCCTTTAGTTCGTTGATGTCACCTACTGTGCTGCGTCCTAACGGATGCGGATAAAATTGTTCACGCAGTTTAAGCATAACCTTATGCCGAGGCTCGTCATCTAATGAGTATACCCCGGCAACCGCCAATTGTTTGGTTAATTCAAACTGGTCTTCTTCCAGACGCGGTCTAAGTATTATGTCGGCATATAAATCTAAGGCTTTCGCCAAGTTGTTGGCTTCCAAAGCTGCTCCGATGGTTATATGGGAGCTGCCGACCGATTCAGCTCGATGCAGGCCCAGCCCGTCAAGGGCATCACTGAGCTGCCGGCTGTTTCTGTCACCGGCTCCTCTGAAAATCCAGTCTGAGATTACATTTCCCGCCCCACAACAGCCTTCGGCAAGTACCGCAGCTCCAGCCGGCAGCATAAAATCAAACGCCACCGACTTTACGGCTTCCATTGGCTCGCCGAGTATAACCATCCCGTTTTTCAATATGTGTTTATCAAATATTTCCGTCATAGCCGCTTCTCTCGGGTAGACACAAAAAGGAGTGCGGATTTTACTAATAAATAGCAATGTTTGCAACTATGGAATGAAAAAGATAAATTGGTGGGGTAAGCCCTATGTATATTGGGAATGATTGGTCATCACCGAAAAACGTCCCCATTCCGGCAACGGCTAAACAATATTTCTCCCCGCAATTCATTACGGGATTTACACAAATTACGCTACTGCGGCGGTTTCCTCCTGTTCATCAAACTGGTCGAATCTGACACTTATCTTCTTACTGACTCCCTGGGTTTGCATTGTTATTCCGACAAGCTCATCCGCAATGCTCATCGTTCGCTTGGAGTGAGTAATTACTATGAACTGAGAATCCTTCTGGAATTCCTGCAGCAATATATTGAAGCGTTCGTTATTTGCCTCATCAAGAGCCGCGTCAATCTCATCAAGGAAGCAAAATGGCGATGGTTTCGTCTTGAAAACCGCAAATAAAAGTGCAATCGCCGTCATCGACTTCTCACCGCCGCTGAGTAATGATATGCTCCGTGTTTCCTTGCCCGGCGGCTTAGCGATCACTTCTATCCCTGCTTCGAGTGGATCTTCCGAATCCTCAAGCACTATATCAGCCTTGCCTCCACCAAAGAGCTTGCGGAAAATCTGCTGGAAATGACCTCTGATTTGTTCAAAGGTCTCGATAAATTTCTCCCGGCTTTTTTTATTGAGCCTGGTTATCAATTGCTGCAATTGAGCTCGGCTTGAGTTCAAATCATCAACCTGTTCGCTCAGGAATGTATGCCGCTCTTCAAGACCCTCCTGCTCGGCTATGGCATCGACATTTACATTGCCGAGCCGTTCGATTTTGCCGCGAAGCTCGTTTATCTCTTCTCGAACCTGATCCCAATTAATTTCACTATTCGTATAGTTTTTATAGGCTTCGGCCAGGTCGATCTGCAATTCCTCCTGAACCCTTTCAATCAGATCTTGTTTCTTTACCTCCAGTTGGCCTAATTCTATTTTAAGTTCACCAACGGCAGACTCAAATTTGCTTTTTTCGGAGCGTTTTTGCAGCAGAATCTCCTCAATTTGTTTTTTCTCTTCGAGCAACTTTTCTATCTGTTCATATAAAAGCTGATTGCTTTTTTGGTTCTGTTCCTTCTCGACGAAAAGCTCAGATACTGCCGTTTCGCAGTTAAGAATATCCCTTTGAACCTGCTGCCATTGCTCGCTACAGCTTTTTATTTCATTTTGTGATGTTTCAGTAGCCAAGCGGTTTGCCCGTACCTGGCTCTCCAGATTCATGATTATCTGCTTCAACGCCCGGCTCTGTTCTGCTGCTTGTCCCATAGCCACTTTCAGGTCGGTAAGCAGACTCATTTGCGCCTGTTGCGTGCCTTTTCGTTCGTTATACCTTGTCTCAAGTTCCTTTATGCGCTCTGTGCGCTGCTTGTTAACCACCTCAAGCTCCTGCAATTTCTGTTGTGAATCGTACTCTTTTTGCACCGATTGAGCTATCTGTGCTTCCAGCAGGTCGATCTCACCAGCTATCAGAGGCTGCTCTTTTTTGAGGCGGTTTATATCCTGTTCGTAAACGGTAAGCTTTGAGCTTGTGTGCATTTTTTCGGTGTTCGCTTCGTAAACAGCCGTTCGAAGATCCTTGCACAGTTTATCCAAGTGTGCATTTTCACGATTTTTCTTTTCAATTTCTTCCTCGAGCATCTCAATTTCAGATTGTATTTTCTTGATGCTCTCCTCCAATTGACGCAGCCGGCTTTTACGTGATATCAGACCTGCCGGTTTTCGCATCGGCCCAAGCTTCACCGTGCCGTCCACACTTACTGATTCACCCTTCAAGGTGACAAACGTATAGTCACCTGTGGTACTCTTAGCCAACTCAATTGCATTGTCAACCGAATCGACAAGAATCGTTTTGCCAAGCAGTTTCCAGACCAATAGAGCATATTTGCTCTCGGCTTTCACGAACTCAACGAGCCTGCCCTTGACGCAAGACCACTTTGAAAAATCTTTTTTATCTATAAACGGCTCAATTTTATCCAGGCATATAAAATTCACTCTGCCTTCAAGCTTTTCAATGGTTTCCACATCGGCCAGCAGCCTGTTTGCACTATTAACCACCAGAGCATCAGTCTTGCCCTCGAGCGCAGCCTCGACCGCATTTGCGTATTCCAAATCGGCTTTTATTATCTCAGCCAACAGCCCTTCGATGTAATCCAGCTTGTCAACGGTTTTATTCTGCAAAATATTTTTAACTCCGCTGTTTAGCCCCTCATATCTTTTTTCCATATCTTCTAATACGGTTGACTCGCCACACAGAGCGCTTCGCGCCTCTTTGGAATGAGCTAATCGCTTATTATCCGCTTCGAGCAGGCAGGTAATTTCTTCTATTCTTTTTCGCTTGGAATCAAGATTCCGATGCAATTCACTTAGCACCTTTTCAATGTCATCCAGACGGGCTTTGCAGTGTGCCTTTTCAGCAAACAGTTTTTCAAGTTCCACATTAGCGGTTTCCGCCCGACCGGCAAGACGGTCCTTCTGGTAGGATAGATTGTTGCGATAAGCTGAAATGCTTTGGATTTCGTTGTGAAGCTGAGCTGTTCTGCGAACAATATCTATGATACCTGACTTGTTGTCTTCCAAATCTGCCTCAAGCGAGGCGCATTCTGCGTTTAACTGCTGGATGGTTTTTTGAGTTTGCTCAACAGCTTGGCCTTTTTCTTCCAGCATTGTTTCAGAATCGGCGATCTCCTGTTTATGCTGGGTCAAATTTTCCTGAAAAATCCTTTCCTGCTCCTGCAGTTTTTCGATTCGCTGGCCATCATTATCTTTCCTTTGTTGCAGCTCTGTCATCCTGGCTCGTAAGAACTCAATCCGCTGAAGAAGCTGCTCAACCTTGCTCTGGATAGAGACAAGAAGGTTGTCGGTATGGTTCAGTTTATGCTCGAGTTCTATTTTTTCTTCGCCCAGCTTGCTCATTAGCGCATCATTTTTTGCCACTTCGATATCCAGTCGCTGCAATTGCCGCTCAGCCTCGTCGAGGGAATTTGCCTTTTCTGTCAATTGCGTTTGATTTTTGGCGAATTCAGCCAGCCAATAACTGACCTGCAGCTCTTTAAGCCGTTGGCTGTATTGCAGATAACTTCGCGCTTTACCTGCCTGGAGCTTCACGCTTCGCAGGCTTTTTGTCACTTCATTCAGAATATCCGCAAGCCGTAGCAGATTTTGCTCCGTGCGTTCCAGCTTACGAATCGCTTCTTTCTTGTGCGCTTTATACTTGCTTATACCCGCTGCCTCTTCAAAGACAGCCCTTCGATCGATTTTGGAGCCGCTCAAGACCTGCTCGATCTGTCCTTGTTCGATAATCGAGTAGGCCTTGGTGCCTACGCCGGTGTCCATAAACAATTCTCGTAAATCTTTCAGCCGGCAGGTATTGTTATTTATGCGATACTCACTCTCCCCGTTTTTATATATCCTGCGGGTTATTTGTATTTCGTCAGCATCGATTGACAGCTTGCCAGTTGGACTTCCATCAGGATTTGAAATAAACAGGTTGACTTCAGCAGCTCCTTGTGGCTTGCGGCTGCTGCTTCCGCTGAATATCACATCTGCCATCAGGTCGCTTCGTAGGCTTTTGACGCTTTGCTCTCCGAGCACCCATTTTACCGCGTCGACGACGTTGCTTTTACCACAGCCGTTGGGACCCACAACGGCTGTTACTGATGATCTGAAATTAAACTCTGTCTTTTCTGCGAAGCTTTTAAATCCGTTAAGAACGATTTTTTCTAATCTCATCTTTTCATCCTGTTTTAAATCTCTAAGGTCCTATAATAAAATATCTCATAATTGCACAACTACTCTAAGCTAATAATATCTTCCTATGGCGGATTATCGGCCGAAAGGCAGTTTTTTCTTGATAATTAGCCGATTTTGGAAAGGAGCCCGGCTCGAAAATCTGCTGTAATTACTCCTTTGTCGCACATCTGTTTCAAAAGGGCAATCATGTCGGAATACGAAACTCCTAAACCCTGACGTTCTTGCTTATCTTTTGTTAGAGGCTCCTCACAGAGAGTCAGAATAATATCGATGAGGTCAAAGGAGCTTTTCAATTGCAGTATTACATCAGGCCGTCTGGGATGTTTGCGTATTATCGAGACATAATTATCGCCAGGTGAAGCGTTTATTGTTATATTGCCGTCGGCTGACTGTACAAAAATGCTGTCACGACAGTAAATTGGTGCACCGAATAGTACAATTCTTGGCTGACCACTACGAGAAACAAAAATCACTTTATGTTCGGTTTGTGCGGTTTGCTCCAGATAAAAGCTGCGTGCCACGAGTCGTTTTGTTACGGCGAAATCGTTTATTTTTTGCAATTGTTCAAAAGCAGCCAACCTTATGTCAAAATCTTTGTCTCGAAGTAACTTCCGTGATATGGCGGAGACGTCATCACGCCTCGCGGCTGTAGCTATTGCCTGCAAAGCTTCGAGCCTATAAGTGGAGTTCCTATCTATCGCCATCTCCCGAAGCGTTGGTAGGCCCTGGTCACTACCTAAATTTAGCATACATCTGGCTGTTCGCAGCCGGACCTGCTCCTCGGACGAATTTAATAAATTCGATAGTTCTCCAAGACTTTCATTGCCTATGGCTTCGAGAGCGATTTCACTTATATCTTTGTTCGGGGATGAAGCGAGTCTCCCTACTAAGGTCTCGATTCTTTCCTGGGAGGATTCCGGCCGATTATCAAGAAACAGTGTTCTGACCATCTCAGCAAACTGCTGTTTAGTCCCTCTATACTTATCCGGCACGTTCAATTCAATCCGACCAGGTGAGACAGCTTTAGCTGTGCCGTAGCCGAAACGTTCATCTAAACGGTTGCGAATAAGACTGATGACTCTATAATCGGGCTTGCGAATAACCAGGTTTATGGTATTTTCTTCGGCAACCTTACCACCGCCCAATACATACGCAAGTTTTACATCCGACTTGAAGGTGCCGATTTTATCTATGAACAGCGGTCCTTCCGCCTTAGCTAATAACCTTGTACTTATGCCGAAGGTCCCTTTGAGTACAAGCTCGGTACTATATAGCCAGCCGTTTTCCAAGGAGATTGTTTGTGTACCCGGCAGAGTAGTTACTTTCACATCAAAGCTCTGGTTCTTCGATGCTGCTGCAGGTATTACTCCCTCCACATGTACTACAGCGGTGTCATGGCTTTCGATGAATTTGTCAACATCTATACGTTCTGGCAGTTGTGTAAGGATGTATTGTTTTAGATATGTTCTGATTGGAGGGGAGCATTCGGCCGAACCTGTGCCATTAAGACCACCCACTAATCCATAACCTTCTACAGGGATCGATTCCGGCACAATCACGTCGGCCAATATTCCTATTGTAGTGCCCAGCTCTGCAGCCGCTGAAGATTCTTTTGAACTACGATTGGCTCTAAGTATCCTGCCGCAGCCGCTGGTCAGACAGAAGGCGAGTAATGTAGCAAAGAGAAAGGCTTTTTCTTTATTGATCGATTCCATAAGCTTAAATGCCCACAAAGATCTGAAGCTGATCCCGTTGAGTCCGCAATCTTTATCAATTAGTTCACTCCAAATACTATATTTTTCAGTTACTTGCGTCAAGCTTAATTTGCTTGGTACCATCCGTATTTTACCACGCAAAGTGACAACTATAGTGACGATAGAATAGACCTATGGCTCGCATCGCAATAATAGCAATTACTTGGGTTGCAAGGTCCAACACTAAATTAATCGCATCCAACACCAAATTTATGCCGGTGAACGGCCTTGTTTGCATCTCAATAATGCTGGCAGCGACAAGTAATACCACTACTACCAGATACGGTCCAGGCGCTTTGAATATCGGCTTGAAAAGGTAATCAGGCCTTAACAGCATGATGTCCTTGCCTACTGCTATGGTTAATATTGCCATCGGAAAAAGGAATAAGCCGAAGATAAATAGCAGCATCGGCACGATTCCCATTTGCCGAATATTGTCATTAGCCTGATTTGTATTTTGCTGCAGGCCAAGCGCAATAAAATATGGAAGCTCTACAACCGCCAAAGTCCATAAGAAGATAAGAAACGGCTTAATAATGTACCACAGAAAAGTGAGGCTTGTCCCAAGGTAAATTTCCGGCAGCCTATCTATCTCGTGGGCTGTCTCGTAAATGATGTTCATATAAAATCCGAGCAGCCAGCCCCAGATAACTATAAACGAGATATAATTGTAGCATACCTGGTCGCCGAATAGAAATTTGAAGAATACCGCTGCAGCAATAAAAACTATAGCCTTTGCATTATCCGGGTCGATAAACAGCTTCCAGCTATCAACGAGTGCCGCCCGGCAGAAG
>CAZVUF010000039.1:0-14825 GCA_964629355.1 uncultured Pirellulales bacterium
TACAGTGGGAGGTAGAGGACTGCAATGATCTATAACGGCGACATAAAAGTATAACTTATTTCATCTTGTGCTCTTGGAATTTTCCCTTGCTAACTCCCCGCCGGCGGTGTAAATTAACCTAATAATAGCGAGAGCACACCAAGGATTCCTGGTTCAGAATTAAGGCGGCTGTAATGTAGAAACGCCTGCATGTTGAACAAAAACACGTGTTATGTGGACAGTGAGAAGGCTGTTATTTATAATACGGAAACCATATAATCAATAGTTAGCAACTTAGAAATATGAAATATCGAACTATAAAAAAGAGGAATTAATGCTTAAATACAAAATATTTATCAAAGTAAAATTCTTCTTGTTTTGCGTTCTCATCATCCTCCCCACCCAATGCGCATACAGCAATAACGGCTATCGTCTGCAACCGATTTCTGGTGCCGATGGTGTTTTTGAAACTGTCAATATTGACGGCGTCACTGTGTACCGTACCATCAAAAACAATGGTTCGTACCACCCATACATGTATTTCCGATGTGCTCAAGAAGTACGTCGCCAAACCGTTTATCTGCAATTGACCTATAAAGATATCGGCTATGGTATGATTAGGGTGCAATACAATTCAAGCACTACAAATTACAAACAAGCTGAGACAGGTTATGAAAACTTTGTGCTGGACACAGGCCGAGAACGAACGGCCATATTCGAATTGGCAAACGCCAATTTCAGGAATGCGCAAAATCTGCAATCTGACCTGCGCCTCAATTATAACGGTTCATTCGCACTGCACATTGTCTCGGCTTATATTTATCTGGAACCGACACCGTTGTTCTTAGAGAAAAATGAAGACTGGATTTCTCCCTACACCGGCCCCGCGTACATTGGTGATCATCCGGTTGATGCAACCTCTCTTACCGGTAAAGTAATATGCGGCTACCAGGGCTGGTTCCGGGCTGGCGGCGATCCGAGTGGACAAGGCTGGGTGCACTATGTACATGGCGACTTCTCTGATTTAACTGTCGAAATGTGGCCGGACATGTCGGAATATTCAGAGGATGAGAAATATCCCGTTCCCGGCTGGACCCTGAAAAGCGGCAAGCAAGCCTATTTGTTCAGCTCTGCGAATAAAAGAACCGTATTACGCCATTTTCAATGGATGGAAAGTTATGGAATAGACGGTGTTGCTGTGCAGCGATTTGTCAGTGGTCTCAATCTCAATCATCCGCGTGAGTCTTTCCGGATACCTGGTTATGCTAGGGAAGCTGCCAACAGGACCGGGCGTACCTATTTTATTATGTATGACATGTCGGGGAACGAAAACGTGCAAAAGATAAACGCCGATTGGCGTTACCTGGTCGATGTTATGAAAATCACCGAAGACGACAGGTATCTTCATCACAATGGCAAACCTGTTGTCGGCGTCTTTGGCTTTTTTGTTGATCGTTTTGCTGCTGCCCTTGGCAACCAGGTCCTGGACATCTTCCAGAACGGGGGACAATATCAAGCTTTCGTTGTTGGTTCAGGTCAATGGTGGTGGCGTTCTGAAACCGATGCCGGATGGTCGGACGTCTTTCGCCGTATGGATGCGTGGATTCCCTGGAATGTTGGTAATTACTCAGGGGACTATGCCAGAACAGACTACTGGCGTGAAGATCAAAACGAGTTGCAATCCTCCGGAGTTCTATATATGCCATTGGTTTATCCCGGGTTCGCTTGGGACAATCTAATGAATAAACCTCCCGGGACAACTACTAAGTCTCGGCTCAGGGGTGATTTTCTCTGGCGGCAATTTCTCGCCGCAAAGAATATTAGAGCCGAAGCAGTGTATGTGGCCATGTTTGATGAAATCGATGAAGCTACAGCGATTTTCAAAGTGACCAATGATGCCCCGACCAATCATTACTTCCTGACACTGGAAGGACTGCCATCCGATTTTTATTTACTTCTGACCGGCTTCGGAACTGACATCATCAACGGCCAGGTTGCGGTGCCGAACAATATGCCGGACTTTGCTGCTCAATCGCAACCTCCAATTCCAGATATTCTATCACCGGTATATGGAGATACTTTAGGTAACCCAGTCTCAATCTCTTGGACAGCAGTTCCACATTTGTCTGGAATTAGCAGATACGAATTGAAAATTGACGACCAGGTGATGAGCGAAACCACAACGGAAAAGGTCGTTAATCTGGCAGTAGGACTGCATACGCTCCGTGTGCGGGCTATCAATGGATTAAACATAAAAGGGGGGTTATCAGAAGCGGTTGTCTTTACAGTCATAGAGGAATAATGGGGAAAACCACCAATCAATGGCTTTGGGACAGTGAAAAGGAAACGAGGTAGAAAAACAGTGGTTATCCTAAGTAATGAAATATTATTTCATGTGAGAAAAAATTAAGATGGAAAATGAAATTTATAAAAAAATAATTGGATACGAAAAATTAACCAATATCTTTGGGTATTGGCCATCCTTTCACGATTCTGAAATCATAAGCCTTATATTTGAGCGTAGTGGAAAAGATGAATTGGAAGGACCTGTCCTTTATGTAAAAATCCACGTATTTCAAATGGGGCCAGAAACAAAGAATGATGGGAAGAGTTTTGTTTTTCATCAACATTCAATAGTTATATTCCGTTTTGCAGGTGTCGAAAACCTTTATCTTGAAGAATTTAATCAACAAAACGCCATTTTGGGTCTTGAAATTTCAGAAAAATATATTGAAGAAAGAAAAAATAATGTGTTTGAAATTACCTTTGAACCTGCATTTGGTGTACACGGCTCTTTTGATTGTGATGGAATAGAAATTGTAAATTTAGAAAAAGGCATTCCAGAATATAGCGTTTATAAAGATACATAACCAAGCATTCTAACTAACGAACTTTTCCCAGCCGTGTAATAGCCTAAAAAGCCACGGAATTCCATCTTATCTTTCGGATGGAATTTCCATAGAGACAGGCAAAACATGATAAAGCTGAAAGATTCAATAGAAGCAAACCAGAGCGGTGTGAAATATCTCACTCTACGATTTTCTTTCTATCAATAACGTCACAAAATCCGAAATACGAAGCACCACCGCAAGGTGTCCTGTGGAGAAATACGAAACAAACACGAAATCCCAATGTTCGAATTCCCAAAGCATTTTATTTAAGTAATTTGAATTTTTATCATTTGATATTGTTTCCACCATTAGGTGTCCTGTGGAGAATTTAGTATTTCGATATTCGTGCTTAATTACCATCTGACTTGACTCAATCCATATCTGACAATACAATTCTCACTTTGTTGGGCGAATTATACATGTAGGGTGTGCATCGCACACCAATAGAAAAATGGTTGGCTAAAGCCCACCCTACAAATTATTTAGAGCATTGAGTATCGAGGTTTTAATATGACTTTAATTAATGAGAATTTCCTGAAATTACAGGCGGGGTATCTGTTTCCTGAAATCGGCAGAAGAAAAAAGGCTTTTCAGCAGGCCCACCCCGAAGCCAAGATAATCAGTATGGGCATCGGCGATGTTACTCAGCCGCTTGCTCCGGCTGTAATTAAAGCGATGAAAAAGGCCGTCGATGAAATGGGTCGAAAGGAAACCTTCCGAGGTTACGACGACGGCGGCGTTGGATATGAGTTTCTGCGAAAAGCTATCAGCGAAAACGACTTTAAGGCACGCGGAGCGGATATCGACATCGATGAGATAATCGTCAGCGACGGCGCAAAATGCGATACAGGCAATATGCAGGAAATCTTCGGCCTGGATAATGTCATAGCCGTAACCGACCCGGTCTATCCGGTTTATGTGGATACGAATGTTATGGCAGGCAGGACAGGCAAGCCGGCAGGGCAGAGCAGGTACGAAGGAATTGTATATATGCCTTGTACCGAGGACAATAACTTTGTGCCCGAAGTGCCTAAAGAAAAGGTGGATTTGATTTACCTGTGCTTTCCGAACAATCCCACAGGTGCGGTAGCGACGAAGCAGCAATTGGTTGAATGGGTCAATTATGCCCGCAAAAACAAGGCGATAATCCTCTTTGATGCTGCTTATGAAGAGTATATTAGCGACCCCGATATTCCACACTCGATTTATGAAATCGAAGGGGCGAAAGATGTTGCGATAGAATTCCGCAGCTTCTCTAAAACAGCTGGTTTTACAGGTGTGCGGTGCGCTTTTACCGTTGTGCCGAGGCAGCTTGTGGCTTACACAAAAGACGGCAGGGCGGTTGAGGTCAATCCGATATGGAAAAGACGACAGTGCACGAAATTCAACGGCGTGTCGTATATCACACAATGCGGTGCCGAAGCCGTTTATACTGAAGAAGGCAAAAAGCAAATCAAAGAGACCATCGACATTTATATGGGCAATGCCAAGCTCATCCGTGAGACGCTCAGCAAGGCAGGTTACACCGTTTACGGCGGCGTCAACGCACCGTATATTTGGCTAAAGACGCCCGAAGGCATAAGCTCCTGGGATTTCTTCGACTTATTGTTGAGTAAGGCGCACGTCGTATGCACTCCCGGAGCAGGCTTCGGCTCAGCCGGGCAGGGCTACGTCAGGCTTACAGCATTTGGTCAGCCGGAAAGTGTCAAAGAAGCACTTGAGCGTATCACAGCTATATCCTGATGGAAGAAAGAATCGCATATATCGGTTTGGGCAGCAACTTGGACGACAGAGAAAAATACATCCGCCGTGCGCTCAAAATGCTTTCTGAAACTGATCACATTAAAGTCACTCGAGTAAGCGACTTGATTGAAACCGCTCCACTCGGTCACTTCCATCAGCCAAAATTCATCAACGGCGTCGCTGAGGTAAAGACCAAGCTGGCTGTGGAAAAATTGTATGAAAAACTCGCCAGGATCGAGGCCATGCTCGGCAGGAAGCAGCATGGCAAGTGGATGCCCAGGACAATTGATTTAGACCTTTTGTTATTTGGGTCCGATGTTATCAATCTAACTCATTTGAGCGTCCCACATCCGCAGATGCATCTGCGCTCGTTTGTGCTTAAGGGCCTCTGCCAGCTAAATCCGGATTTATTACACCCGGTAATAAAAGAATCCGCGAAGGAATTGGCTGCTCGACTTAACGGCCTGGATTTTATGTTAAATCCCAATCAGCCACAGCTTGTCAGCGTAGCAGGTATAATCGGTGTAGGAAAAACTACATTAGCAAAAGGCCTGTCGGAAAAATTTGATTGCGAAGTACTGCTTGAGCCTTATGACACGAACCCCTTTATGCCGGACGTTTATGCCGGTAAAAAAGAGCTTGCCCTGGATTCACAATTGTATTTTCTCACGCACAGAATCGGCCAATTGAACCGCAATGTCCTGCAATCCGGTCAAGTTGTTATAAGCGATTATGTTTTTAATAAAGAACAGATTTATGCCAAAAGGCTGCTCAATGCTTTGCAATTAGATTTATATGAAAAAATTTATAAGCCAATCAGTGCGGAAGTCGCTCAGCCGACACTGGTGGTATTTCTGCAGGATTCTGCGAAGAGATGCCTCGAGCGCATACGTCGGCGGGGTCGTCCTTACGAGCAGACGATTGAACTGCATTTCCTGGAAGACCTGAGCAGCGATTATGAACAGCTCTTTGCCGAGTGGAAAATCTGCCCGATTATCCGAATTAAGATGTCGGAATTCGATTGCAGGCGAGATAGCGATATCGAGCGTTTAGCAAATCAGGTAAAATGTTATATTGCATCAGGTAAAGATAAGAGATGAAAATGGAAGTTGCAGTAACAATACAATCGGTTCGAAAGCTTGTTAAAGCCGCCCGCGCCGAAGGCAAAAAAATCGGCCTTGTGCCGACAATGGGAGCACTTCATATCGGCCATGTTTCGCTAATCGAAGCCGCGGCTCAGCAAACCGATTTTGTTGTCGTTAGCATCTTCGTCAATCCTACACAGTTCGGACCCAGCGAAGATTTTAAAAAATATCCCCGCCCATTTGAGGCGGACCTTAAAATTTGCGGAGAGCATGGTGTAGATGTCATCTTTGCCCCAACACCGAAAGAAATGTACAAAAGTGAAAATCTTACCTGGGTAAACGTAGAGAAATTGACTGAGCCGCTTTGTGGTCAATTTCGGCCGGGACACTTTCGCGGAGTGACAACTGTTTGTGCCAAACTGTTTAATATCGTTTCGCCGGACCTCGCTTTTTTCGGCCAAAAGGACGCCCAGCAGGCAATCGTTATCAAACGAATGGTTGCGGATTTAAATATGCCTCTGAAAATTGTTGTTTACCCCACAATTCGCGAGCCAGACGGCTTAGCTGTAAGCAGCAGGAATCAGTACCTGAGTGAGCAACAAAGAAAAGATGCAGCCTTAATTTATAAATCACTTCAAAAATGCAAGGAAATGATTAAAGCAGGAGTCACTGATACCAAAGAAATTGTTGGCCAAATGCACACAATACTTAATCAGATTCCATCGGCAAAGATCGAATATGTCAGCATTGTTGATGCCGAAACACTTAAGAGTATCGATCAAGTTGCCGGCAAAGTCCTCGCCGCAGCCGCAGTCAAAATCGGCTCAACCCGGCTCATAGACAACATTCTTGTGGACGCAGGCTAACAAGTGTATATAATGATGCCTGAATGACCTTTGGCAAACGATAAGTCTAAATACGAATTATGCTTGTAAAATTATTAAAAAGTAAATTACACCGTGCAACAGTTACGGATACAAAGCTGCACTATCCCGGCAGTATTGCTATAGACTCCAGGCTCGTAGAAGCAGCAGGTATTATGCTTTATGAGTTTGTCTTAATCGCCGACCTTAATAACGGTAACAGGCTTGAGACTTACGTTATTCCGGCGGAAGCTGATTCAGGTCAAATCACCATACTCGGCGCTGCCGCTCATTTGATTAAACCGAAAGATTTGATCATAGTTCTTAGTTTTGGCTACTATACACCCGAAGAAGCCAAGAAACTAAAACCAAAAATTATTGTCCTCGACGAAAATAACAAAATAATTAATTGATGCTCGATACTTGATATTCGCCGAGCGTCGAGAATCCAGCATCGAGAATCGAGAAAATGCATCCAGAACTTTTCAAAGTACCTTTCATCGGCTTGCCTGTAAACACGTATGGCCTGATGATGGTTGTCGGCTTTATTGCAGCAGTATCATTGATAAGACGCCTGAGCCGCAACATCACGCCCGATCCTCAGCTAATTACTAATGCCGCCCTATACTCGCTGATAGCCGGCGTTGTCGGAGCTCGATTATTCTATGTAGTTCACCATTTTGACAAGTTGGATGAAGGATTGCTGTCTATTGCCGCAATCTGGCGTGGCGGTCTGGAACTTTACGGTGCTGTTCTTTTTGCCGTCCCCGTCATATTTTTTTATCTTTTGTACCATAAGCTTCCCACCCGTCGTTACCTTGACATCTTAGCTATCGGCCTGATGCTGGCATTGGCCTTAGGCAGAATCGGTTGTTTTATGAGGGGCTGTTGTTTTGGAAAACCTACGACTCTGCCGTGGGCCATCCGTTTTCCATACGGCTCAGATGCTTATTACAGCCAGGTGTATCCAGACCCAAAAAGAAATCGCTTAGAGCCTCAATTGAAGTTACCGGATGAGTTCTTTGGTTATTACAGTAACAACGGCGAAATCTTATACGGCTTAAAACCATACGAAGATTTGACTGAACAGCAGAAAGACATGGTTAAAAACGGCGAATACCGCTGTCTGCTTGTCCATCCAACACAATTGTATTCGTCAGCAAATGCCGCTGTTTTGTGCCTGATACTTTATTTTTTCTGGCGTAGAAGTCAACGTGCCGGCAGGAACAACTATGTGAACAAGCTTTTTACCAAACCCGGCAGCACATTTGCCCTGATGTTCATAGTTTATGGCATCACACGGTTCTTTATAGAATTTCTTCGCGATGATAATCCTTTTGAAATTGATAGTTTAACGGTTTCACAGATTATCAGTGTCGCATTGATAATATTTGGAGCGATTCTGTTGGCGATATTTAACAGAATGAAGCCGGTAGTGCATCGTCGTTAATATTTTTCCTGCCGTTGCTTTATAGTTATTCATTTTTTCAATTGAACATTCTATCAACTTCGAGATATTATATAAGAGGCAGCCAATAAATTAAAATTTCAATATTAGAGCAGTAATATGGGCCTTTATGACAGAGAATACACTCGTGTGGATTTCAACTCCCGCTACCACCATGCACCGCAGATGCGGATGTTCTTTCCTCGCGTTACACCCATGGTTAAGTGGCTGTTAATTATTAACATCACTGTGTTTGTTGTGATCTATCTGGTGCCGGTGGTCCGATACTTTTTTTATGAGTGGTTTTCTGTGTATCCAGTCAGCTTGGCTACCTCTTTGCAGCTCTGGAGGCTGGTAACTTACCAGTTCCTGCACAATTCCCGCGGTTTTGGCCACATCTTTTGGAATATGCTCATTTTGTATTTTTTGGGCAGCATTATCGAACCGGCTTGGGGTAGCAAGAAATTCGCGATTTTCTATTTAGCATGTGGAGCATGCGGCGGGATTTTATATTCACTGCTGGCTCTGCTAGGATGGCTGAGCGTAGGTCAACTAATTGGGGCTTCCGGGGCAATCTTGGGAGTCCTTGCAGCAGCCGCCATATTGTTCCCCAATATGAGGATTTATGTCATGGGAATATTTCCCATTAGGCTGGTTATTTTAGCCGTAATTCTTGCCGGTATTAGTATCTTGACACTACTGCGGCCTGAGGCACGCCATGACTTGTATCTCAACGCCGGCGGCAATGCAGCACATCTGGCCGGTATGGTGGCAGGAGCCGCTTATGTACTTTCGAGGCCTTGGCGGGAGAGAATTCAATTGAAAATGCGAGCCGGTGCACGGGAAAAGAAACTGGCCGCCGAACGCAAATTGCAGATAGAGCTTGACCGTATTTTACATAAGGTGCACGACTCCGGCATTCATAGCTTGACGTCAAAAGAAAAAAAGATACTCAAAAAAGCTACCGATGTCGAGCGAAGACGGAATAAAGTATAAAAAAAATGAAGCCTTGCAAAAAATTTGCGAGGCTCCATACTAATATTTCCGAATTTTTTAAGACAGAAGTGCCAAATACACTTTCTTTTCTTTTATTTAGTTAATTAATCAGTCCCACCGAAATTCGGGATTTTCTTCCATCAAATCTTTCATGTGTTTCTTTACATTCTCAGCCTTGACTTCCTTGTCCTTATAATTAATTATCTCATCTCTGCTTTGTTTGATTCGATTTCTCAATTCCTCAAGCCACTTGAGCAGCCGTTCGTATGCAATCTCCTTTCGTCGTACGATTAAATCGTAGCGTCTACTTATCACTTCCTCCAATTCTGCCATAAGTTTTTGCTTATCTTTGTCATTCTTGACTGCTTTGATTCTTATAACCAAATCATCTCGTTTGTCTTTCAGATCCAAATCTTCTTTAAGAACTTCAGCTAATTCAGGGTTCCTCCGCTCCTCTTCAAAGATAGGCCAATATTTGTTCCTGAAAAGGTCAAATCTCTCCATGTATAGTTTTGGCTCTTTTTCTTTTAGTTTGGCTAAGTTTTCCGCCTCTTTGGGATATTCTTTGGCCAGCCACTGCAGGAATTCATTTTGTCTCTGCTGCCTCCAGCCCTCTATGCGTTCTCTTATTATTTTTCCGAACTCCTCACGGCCATATCTTCTAATCTCCGCCTGGAATTTCTCCTGGTTTTCTTTCCGGAGCTTTTCAAGTTCTTTGGCCGCATTCGGATCGCTCTCTTTCAAGCTGCTCATAATGCGATTGACATCCTCATCTGTCAGTTCAAATCCTGGCCCTCGTCCTCCTCTTTCCGGTCCCCGTCCCGGCCCTCTCGGTTCTTCATCGTTCCAGATGTTTTTTTCGTCCTTCTGAGCTGCTCCACATGGCAGGCTCCATGCTAAAGCAACTGTTGTTATAACAAAAAGAGAAAATAGTACGCGATTTCTTGACATCTGTTTTATCCCTTCCAGAAACCGTTCTCAATTTCCATCAGATTTATTTCCAGCTCCGTTACAGCATCGTCAACATCTGTTTCACTTTTGTTCGATTGCAGAGCGAATACCTCATCTTTAATTTGTTCAACTTCAGCGGTAAATATTGCCAAATCCGCATCGTCAGCAGCGATATTATTACTTTCCCAGATTGCTCTGGGTATTATTGAAGCACGCACTAATTGATTAGGGACTCTTTTGTTTTGAAACAAGTTCAAACCGATAGCTGCCACAATAAAGACTGCTGCTGCAACACTTGCGACTCGGTAGGTTATTGTTCTGAAGACATTCGTTTGCTTATGCAATAGGCCTGCGGCAATTTCAGCCTTTATATTGGCTATGAGCATATCATCAGGCCCGGGGGCAGGATGCTCGCGAAGGATTTGCTCGGCCTTATAGATATCTTCAACAGCCTCGGCAGCCTGTTTAGCACTAAGGAATTTTTCAAACAGTTCCTTCAAATTTTCTTTATCCTGGCTATTCATAATTGTCCCTCCATCAACTCCCGCAATCTTTTTAGACCTCGATGTAGTTTTGATAATGTTGTTCCTATCGGCTCAGAACGCATCTTTGCTATTTCCTTGAAACTAAGTTGTGAATAAAACCGCAGCATAATTAGCTCTCTCGTCTCGACGTCCAGTCGGCTGAGTTGCATTTGCAGTTTGTCGATTCTATCTATGTCCGACTTTTTTGGCTCTGTTGTTTCCGACTCAATATGGCTTTTTCGCGTGCCGAGCAGTTTTGTATATCGTTGCTTACCCCTTAAATGGTCATGAAAAACATTAGACGCTATTTTGAACAACCAACTCTCAAAAGAGCCACCTTTATAGGAACCGGTTTTTTCAACTAATTTGGTAAATAATATGCTCAACAGTTCATCGCTGGTGTCTTTGTTGCCCGTCAGTCGATAAAAATAGCCGTAACATCGGCTTGCGTACATATCCACAACTTGTGAAAAGCTATCAGCATCACCATTCTTGCAGCCGAATATTAACTGGGCTAACTTATCGCTCTTTATCATACTCAGGTGCTTTTCGTAATGAAAGACGGTATCTAAGATTGGTTTATTGCAAAAATGAGGGAAAATCTGCCCATATTTGTCTTCTGTTAGGCCTCTTTGGAAACAACATCTCACGCTGCAGTAAACTCCACCTGTTTTAATTCATAAGTGTCTGTCTATGCTGTTCTTACGTATTTATTTGCAGTTTTCCTTGCCTATCCGCTATAGGCTATCGTTTTCTTCCTCGTTTTCATCTTCGTCAGGGAGCTTCCAACTGTCGGCTTCGTCAATATCTTCAATTTCGTGTTGCATAAATTGGATGATTTTATCCTGAATAGGTGCTAATCTCCCATACCATTTGAGCATCTGCTGATAGCTGGCTACCAGCATATCAAGACGAATAAGCTGCCATTTAGATAAGCATTCCGGCTCTTTGATATTAACGAATGGATCGCACTTGAAGGTCCGCCTGCCATCAGGCCCCGTTTCGCAGAATTCACAGTCTTTGCATTGAATCATTACAGCACTCCAATCTGAATCGACAAAAACCAATAGCCTTGTGTAAATCATTAGCTGTAAATCCTGAACCGCTATGGATTGTCTTCCTCATAGTCATATTAACACATCTTAACGTAAAAAAACCTTTCTTTTTTTTCTTTTATGTTTAATATATTACCATACATTAAAAACTCTTAAAAGTATTTTGCAATAAAGTTTAGGTATGTTTGATGGAGTAATAAATGGCAAAAGCAAGACGCAGACGTAAAATCGGCAGCAGAAAAAGACGCACTAAGTGGAAAATCCGCCATAAAATAAGATAATTTATATTTTATTGTGCATAGTTCGTGATGAGCTAATGAGCGGATGAATCGAACAATCTAAATGGAAAGTTAATGCGCGATACGCTAAATGAAGCGCTTCAATATAGTTTTCAGGCCCGACAACAAACAAATCACCATTCATGCAGGTGCCACACTCCTTGAGGCCGCAGGTCAAGCGGGCATAATCTTAAATACCGTCTGCGGAGGCAAAGGCATTTGCAAAAAGTGTCTCGTGAACATTGAGCCAGACGGGAAAAAAGTCCTGGCGTGTCAATACCGCATTCGAAGTGACCTTGCAGTGACAATCCCCACAGGCTCCAGATATTTCGAGCAAAAAATCCTCGAACACGGCATCGATCCACCACTGAGCATTCGACCTACGATATACGAGAAATATCAGAAAAAAGATTCCACAAAAACAATACTCGGCTTAGCAGTCGACATCGGCACTACCACAGTTGTAGCCAAGCTGGTCGATATGGCCAACGGCCAATGCTTGGCAACACAAGCCGCCCTTAATCCACAAAGTCGTCACGGTGACGATGTTGTCAGCAGAATCGCGTACGCTAAAACCGATAAAAAATTGGATGAACTGCATAAGCTCATCATAGACTGTATAAATAACCTGATTGAAAAGCTCTGCAAATATGCCTCCATTAACTCAAATGACATATATGAAATGTGCGTCGTCGGCAATACAACCATGAATCATCTCTTCCTCAAACTGCCTGTAGCACAGCTTGGCCAGGCACCATACAAAGCCTTCTCTTTAGATGCACATGATGTCCCCGCTAAAAAGCTGCACCTGCGGATAAATCCCGAAGGCAACATCCATACGGTCGAAAACATAGCAGGCTTTGTCGGCTCGGATACAACCGCCGTTGCTCTTGCTACCGATATTGATTCAGTCAAAGAAATGTCACTCGCCATCGACATCGGTACCAACGGTGAGATAGCGCTCGGCACAAAAGATAAACTCTACGCGGCCAGCTGTGCAGCCGGCCCGGCTTTCGAGGGCGCACGAATAACCTGCGGCAGCAGGGCGGTTGAAGGGGCAATTGAAGCTGTCGTGGTCGATGACGGTGACATCGCTCTGGATGTTATAGGGGGAACTGCACCTCACTCAATATGCGGCTCCGGCCTGATTGACGCATTGGCGGTTATGCTGGATTTAGAAATTATTGACCCAAGCGGACGATTCTCTGAACCCGGCAAGCTGCCATCGGCGATTGTCTCTCGCATACACGACAAGTCAGGTCAGCCAGCTTTCTTTTTGGCCGATGATGTATTGCTAACACAAAGGGACATCCGCGAGGTTCAACTGGCAAAAGCTGCCATTCGGGCAGGCACTAAAATCCTCCAGCGAAAGCTCGGTATTGCTGATGCCGACATTCAGCATATTCTTTTAGCCGGGGCATTCGGCAATTACATTCGGCCTACAAGCGCTATGCGAATTGGCTTACTGCCGAATGTACCGTTGGAGCGGATTCATTTCGTGGGCAACGCTGCCGGCAGCGGTGCACAGATGATACTGCTGTCTCAGCAATACCGAGAAAGGAGTCGCGAATTAGCCCGCAAGATTGAATATATCGAAATCGCTCACGAAAAAGAATTTACAACAGTATTTGCAGATTCCATGCTCTTTTGAGGATGAGATTTGGGAGGCACGCATGGGATTAATAAAGAAGGTAATAATGAGAAAAAAGGAGAGAATGCCGGATTGGTCATTCAAATCGATGATCTTGCTCTTTCATGTTATAGACTTCATATACCCGTATATAGAAAAACGCGTGAAAAAATTCGGAATCAAACCTGGTATGACCATCGTGGATTATGGCTGTGGCCCTGGCAGGTACACAACAAGATTTGCAAAGCTTGTAGGCGAGCAGGGCAAGGTTTTTGCAGTAGATATTCACGAATTGGCTATCGAAGCGGTGAAGCAAAAGATCGACGAATACGGATTCAAAAACATCGTGCCGGTACTGGCTAAAGGGTATGACAGCACTCTACCCAACCATGTGGCAGACATTGTATGCGCTATCGATATGTTCTTTATTATTAAAAACCCCACGGAGTTCCTGGCAGAGCTGAAAAGAATAACTAAAAGCGATGGCATATTAGTGATTGATGATGGCCATCAAAAACGAAGCGTCACCAAGACCAATATCTTGCAGTCGTGTCACTGGGATATATTCGAAGAAACACGCGACCATTTAAAGTGCAAACCAAGAATTAGTTAATTTTCCGTGAGAATATGCTAAGACCTCTAAGGATAACTATAGGCGTAGTATTAATTATCCTTGGCGTGGTGGCGCTATTTACGCCGTTTACACCCGGTTCCTGGCTGGCGCTCATCGGCTTAGAATATCTCGGATTGAGGGTGCTGCTCCAGCGCAAACTTCTTTCTTTATTACCGGCGAAATACCGCAGCAAAGTGAGAAAGCTATTCAAAAAAAGGGCACAAGACAAAAGGACACAAGAGCAACAGAGAACAAGAACATAAGACTAAATATCTAATGGAAATTGGACGTTTAATCATTCAATTAGTGGTGCAGGTAGTTATAGCGACAGTATCGCTATGGCTGGCGATGAAACTGACGAAAGTGAAAGGTTCCATCCTCGGCCTTTTCGCGGCTGCCTCTATAACAGCGCTGGTGGGAATGATACCTATACCTATACCTTATGTGGGGTGGATTTTACCATTCATTGTACTGCTGGTTCTGATTTCACGGTGGACAACGGCTGAGATTTGGCCCGATGCCGTCCTCATGGCTGTCGTAGCCTGGTTCTTTGCAGATTTAGTGACCATTGTGCTTCGGTCAGCTATCGTGTAAAGAGAATAAGAGCACAAGAAGCTTGTCCACCTTTTTCATTGGTTTTCGGCTAAAAAAGTTTATAATAAATATAGGTGGATTCCATTTTAGCAACTTCCCAAAGGGAAATTGGTAGAAGCCATGCACAAACGACAAGGACTCGTGCTACGTAGCGATGTACTTCGCAGAGTAGGATT
>CAZVUF010000040.1:0-14695 GCA_964629355.1 uncultured Pirellulales bacterium
AAGATATCTAATTTAGAACTACCCTATTCGATTACCTTCGGGTTTTTGAGCTGTTCTGGCTGGACTGGCCGGCATTATGAAACTGTCAACAGGATCAGGATTATTCGGATCAAATCCCTTAAAATCATCTACGATGTATTTTGCAATATCCAGCTTATTTTGTTTTATGCCCTCGATAACGCATTTGGCTAATTCATAGCTGCCGTAGTTATTGTGGTGTGTGCCATCCTGAAAAGCCTTGTCGATATTTTCACCCAGAGCTTTATAGAATATCTTGCTCATAGTATGCAGGTCGATAAGTGCAACGTTATCTTCTTTAGCCACCTGTCGGACAGTTTCGGGATAGTCACCTAAAGTGTCACTATTCACGCCGGCCTTGCGTTCCATAGATGTCACGAGAACAGGTGTGGCACCTTTGGCTCGCGTATCAGTAACTAATTGTTTAAGGTTGGATTTATAAGTTTCCAGAGCATTTGGTGAACGGTCTTTCATGTCATTGTGTCCAAACTGGATGAAGAGGAAATCTGCCGGCTTGATCATGCTCATAACTTTATCTATGCGCCTGGCGCCAAGAGAGCTGCGGATGGACTCTCCTGATTCAGCGTGATTGGCAATTGCTATGCCCGGCTTAAAAAATCGCGGCAGCATTTGACCCCAGCTATTCCAGGGTTCAAGAGGCTGGTCACAGACAGTGGAGTCCCCCAATAAATAAATGGTTGGAATATCATCGGCTTTGGTAATTTCCATCGCACAAACACAGGGACGCGCGCCATTGAATTCCAAAATTAACTTGTCGTCCCAGGCTTCAAATTCTGTCATTTTCTCACGGTCTTTTAATTTAACATGGCCACCAGTTGAGATATTTGGAGTGCGGATATTTACTATAATTTTACTGGTTTTGAATTCTCCGGGTGCAGTCTGTACATTCTCCAGCATTAACCGACGCAACTCGGCTTTAACAGTTGTGTTTGTTTCCTCGTTTTTGTCTCCAAGCGTGATAGTTATTCTATAATTGCCTTCCGGTAACGTGATTGAGAATAAAAAGGGTGTATCGGATGTACAAAAATCGCCATGTAACGCATCATCTCCATCCCGGTCAATTGCTGAAACAATTACTCCCGGTTCAAAACCGTAACCAAGCTCTTCGGTGTAAACTGTGGTCGGCAAGACCTGCGTATATCCTGATTCGACATTGCCCGGCCCAAAATCAAATTTCCAAATTGCTCGTCGAGTATTCAACGAGCTTGTCGCATTTGTTGTATACGGTTCATTCGATATTACAATGGATGTGAATCCAGCAGTGGTAAAAATAAAAAACGTAATAATACAAAAACGTCTATTTTGCATTTCTAATACTCCATTAGAATGATTTAACTTCCGTCTTATGTTTTCCGTTCAGGGTATTCGTTTGAGTCCCTCCCAAAGTACATTCCACTTTCCATTGTTCGGAAAACCGGGCGATTGTCGATCAGGACAGCCGTCCCAGCCGGCAGCCATCATGGCGACAGCCGTAAGTAGGCCGCCGTTTCCAGGCAGATACAGTGGCAGACGAGCTGATTGATAATTATACCCATTAGCTAAATAACGGTTCTTCTCCGCTTCGATAAACAGGGCATCTATAGCCTTTTCCGGCTCACCCAATCGTGCCGCTGTCATCGCCAGCATCGGATAATCCCAGCCCCAGGTGCTGGGCCAGTCCCACTTCTGCATTACATAATCGAGTGTCCGCTTCATAGTGTTTGGATCGATAAGTGGCGTCTGTGGAACAAATCCCAGAGCAGCCACCATCGATGGATGATCCTCGATAATTGTATAAGGTGGTGTCTCAATCCCCGTATAGATGCCGTCACGAATGTTAGGACGCGAAAGATTCTGGATAACCTTGTCCCAATTAGGGTCGCGTTCGAGACCAAGTCTTTGGCGCCACTTTTGTGCGGTTTCCAGCCCCCAGTACCAATAGGCCAGCTCAAAGGTTGGATTGAGATTGCTCCTGCGGTAACGTCCATAGCTTTCCTGGGCTGGTATTAAAGCCGGCCCCAGTACGTAGCGCTGGCCCGTCTCATCCCAAACAGGATAAGAAGCCATAAATTCGGCTGTCTCAAAAACAATCTGACGGTAACGTTCCAGTGTTTGACGGTCCGGATGAGCACGGTAGCACAACTCAGCGTAATATATCGGATGAGGTTGCTGCCAGATAAGGAACACTCCTACCGTGCTTGGGCTGTCACGTCCATCCGGAGAGCACATCTTCGGCCAACGAACTCCTTTATAACCCTGCAGCTCTGCTGTGGCTTTTGCTTTGGGTAAAATCGACTGGTACCATGGCAGACTGCGCTCTAACAGTTCCAGGCGGTCCCACAGAACGAAATGTACTGCGTGCCACCAGTGCATCTCAAGGTGAAATTTGCCAAACCAGCTATTACAAACAAGACCCGTTTCCTGTGGTGGTAGCGTCCCTGAACATTGAATAGCCGTCAAATACTGCGAAAGCACGACACGCCGTTCCAGCTCGAAAGCTCTCGGATCGGTACACTGCGAAAAATCAATCGCCCCCCCACTGTTCCAGAATTGTTGCCAGTGCTCAGCGGCAGCAGTTTTCACAGACTGAAAGTTTGGTAAAGGTTCTGAAATTTCTTTTGGTGAAAAGGTAAAAACAATCTCCAACACATTGTTTTGTCGTTCATGGATCTCATATACATGCTGTGACTTTGTTCGAATCTCTGCGGTCGGTGAACACACTACGCGGACGTAATAACGGTCCTCATCGAGAATCCTTGTGAAATCAGCCTGGTTATCGGTGAGTTTTACTTGTGTCGTATGAAGTTCCGTATCCGGATGCTCCCAGTCCGCTGCGTTTCTCCATTCGGTACTTCCATAAGGAAATGCGACCGAAAGCAGCAACCGATTCTCTTGCAGCAGAGCAGATTCAATGCGTACTGCCAAGATGTCACGTTGTGGGTGACAAACAGTTAGAACTTTAACCATCTCAGAGTTCACTTCGAATCTACTGTTCAGAAGTCCTGTCCATAGGTCCAGGGTTTGAGAGGTATCGGCCAGATCTTCAATCTTGGCGAGTGAGCCATCAGATTTGGTAATCTTTAATCCTATCTGTCCGAGGTGCAAACGATGTGGATTGGCACGCAGCCAGGATGCAGCAGGCGAATAATTTCTCGAATATTGCCTATCAGAAGCATACGGCACTTTGCGTCCGGCTACCTCATATTCTTCCAGAATGTCGGATAATTTATATCCCTTTGGGTTCGGCGATGTATGCCAGCCCCATTGAGAATGTGTGCCTAATGGCATGCCCTTATCGTGATACTGCGGAAAAGTTTGAAGACCTGTGATATCGGCGGTGAAAGCAAACTCGCCGTTGCCGATGCTCAATGGCGTCAGCGGGTCAGGTTTATCGAGAGTGACATTATGCCGTGTCACTAATGCGCGGCGATCTATCCGACTTGTCGGACGAGTCCGATTGCCGGGCGCACCTGCCGTGGACCAAGCTTGTTCCCCGACAGAAATAGTAAATACAAGCACCACAAAAATAAAGTAAAGGTGCCTTCTTGCATTCATTATCACTACTCTATTTTATATTAAGAGTTATTGTTTGCTCAGCAAAAGCTTTTATCCCAAGCAGTTCTGCTGTCAAATCCTCTGTCACATCAGGACGTCTTTGAACAAAGACCTTCTGATCTTTCTTCCAGGGTGAAATCACCAGAATAAGCTCTGTATCAGGCTTAGCCATTTCCTTTTGCCAACGTTTGAGCCACACATCCCATTCGTTTTTGCACCAAAAATTATCGGCGACAAGCAATCCATTTAAATACAGCCGAGCCGTGTCACCGATGTACTCAAAACGCACCATAACATCACTGACTTTGCTCCAATCGATATCGCCTACCTTTATGCGGTAAGTCTTAAGTGGCCCGGCTGGTTTGAATGGATAGTCTTTATCCGCCGACGGGATCTGAACTGTAGGCTCACTGGTGACAGTCACTTTCGGCAAGGTCAGTATTGGCAGCGTAAACATAGAGACCCCCCCACGACCGGCAGAGGCCAGTGTTTTTTCGCCGACCGAGAGCGTCTGACTGATGGCCGGGTAGAAACGTACCCGCCCAGGCTCCTCCTGACCGGTGCGCAAAGATAGGGTCGATCCGCTGTGCCACAAATCCATGGGGCAAATAACTAAATGCTGACGTCCGGCTAAATCGAGTTTATAGGTGTTAAGACTGTCCTGCTCGGAAAGCAGTTGTATATCAATACGTTTTCCTTCTTTGGTTTGCAGCCCGATACGGCGTGAACGCTGTGGGGTGATGAGCCAGGCGTCGCCTTTTTGCCGCACTTGACCGCCACGAATCTGGGACTCTTGCACACCAGAGAAACACAAATACGTATCAATCCCGTCCAGGCGTACCATTACCCACCGGAGAACGTCCCCATCCTGCCAGCGCATTAGCGGCTGTGCCGTGGCATACACCAATGTGGCATCGGCTATGGGGATATTAATCGGAAAGATGCCCAGACTCTTGGATGGGATTGTAATTGGAGTCTGTGGAAATATCAATTCCTCATCGCCAAAGACAGCGGCAAACTGCACATTCTTTCGGTCGGGCATATCCAAATAACGCTGGTAGTTGTTGAAAAAAAGAAAACACTGTTCGCCTTTTGAACGCAGAGCGTATCGTAGTTTCGTAGGGTCATTCGCTTCTGGTTGATTCTCCGGCAATGAAGGCACCATCGGTGCTAAATCCTGACCAAAATCCCTAATGAACCAATGCAATCGCTTTAGGTGGTAATAAGAAGCGTTGGTTTTGCCGAATTCTCCGAGTGGTGCCTGAAAATCATAAGATATTAAAGGCATATCCCCTTCGACGAGCCGTCCGGTTACTCCGAGCGGCTGCGAGCCGCCATGATACATATAATAGCCGATCATATTCGCTCCCTCGCCAAGACGACAAAGAGCCATGCCCTCAGTATCCTTTGGATCAAGAATAGGCCTGCGTGGCCACTTGTGGTGCATACCACCACCCAGTTCCGCCGTGGCATAGGGATAGCGAGATGGATCATACCGCAGCCGTTCTTGTTTGACACGATTTGTCACCATGTCACTGGCTACATCCGTGTTAATAATAAGGCTCATTAAGTCTGAGAACAGCAATTCTTTAAACGGTGGCAATTGGTTAGTCCCTGTTGCCCAGAATGGATCGACGTATGAGCCTTGCACAGGCAGCACTTCATCTTTAGGAACCCACGCCCAGCCCCAGCCTGTCACCGAATAATACGGTACATCCATACCTAACTGACACGCGATTTCCTTGCACTTTAGAATATAAGGTTCACCACCAGTTCCGCCTACATGGCCGAATTCGTTGTCAAATTGAATCCCTATAATAGGGCCTCCGTCCTTGTGATAAAGTCCCTTAATCTGCTCGGCTACGGCTGTGTACCATCGTTGGACCTGTTCAAAGTAGGCTGGGTCCATACTACGCGGTTTGCATACTTTGCTGAGCCAATCGGGGAATCCGCCATTGCGGGCCTCGCCGTGACACCAGGGGCCTATGCGCAGCCAGACCGGCATATTATGCTTTTGGCATATTTCTAAAAATCTGCGAAAATTGCGGTCGCCCTGCCAATCGAACTTACCCTGTATCTCTTCATGGAAAATCCAGAATACATAAGTAGCAATGATTTCAATGCCGCCCGCTTTCATGGCCAGAACAGATTCCTCCCAAAATTTATGCGGCACACGAGCATAATGAATCTCACCCATGACCGGCAGCCAGGGTTCGCCATCGCGAGTGAAATATAGAGAGTTGACTCCGTAGCGCTGACAGTTGGGGCTGGTTGGTGTCCCCATATGCAAGTGCCCTTCAAGAATATTGGGCATCTTCGTGGCAGCTTTTATCTTCAGAATTTGAGAATCCGTTTTCGACTCCGCTCGCACCACCTGCGTCGATTTGAAAAGCCCTTTAATCTGCTCGAAAGTGAGCTTCGTCCTGGGATTAAACTGCTCAGAAGCCATGTAAGTCAATAAGCTATGTCGAAGCTGACGGGCAGTAATCCTGCCTTCTAAATCATTATAAACATCTATCGAACAGACTAAAATTTTTCCGGCACCTACTGATGCCTCGAAAAGCAGAGCTAGCTTGTGACAATTATTCCAGTCATCAATTGGTTGTAATACAGGTGAAATCTCCTGAGGTAATTTATCCATGATAATCGGCTGACTATTGTCGAGTAGATTCTGCCATTGCCAACTGGCGTGAAAATCAGTAGGAAACTCGGCCAGTGCGGGGTGATTCGGATCGCATAAAATCCCCAGTGTGTGAACTTTGTTCTTAGGAAACGTGATCCGGTTCCAAAATATTGGCTGAAATGAACCGACTGTATTCCCTGCAGCCGAAGACGGAGGAAATAATAAAAGAACCTTAGCGCCGGAATTTAATTTAGCCTTTACCTGCTCATCAAAACCTACAGCTATATAAATATCATCTGTATTTATCGCAGGCAATATTGCCGGATATACCCAAAAATCCCAATCGTTTGCGTAAGGTGTCCCGACAAGCTTTATTTCAAGGTTAAATCGGTCAGGCTCCTTGATGTCACTCAAACTATATTCAATACTGCCTACACGCGTCAAGCCACCAGTCGGCACAGAAGCCACACTAAATTTTCCAGCCTTAATCTGAACTTCATCATTCTTGGTAATCTTCCAAACAAATTCTACATTAGATAAATCTTCTGCACTATAGTTTGCCACATCTATAACGGCTTCGAAGTTAGTATCATTAGTAAAAATTCGCTTTTTCATTCGAGCCAGCGGCACAATGTCGTTACAGAATCGCCGGTATTGCTCCGGGCTACAATATCCTTTGGACTGCCATAGTGCATTCAAAACCCCCACCGGCGCGGTGCCCTGACCGGGGAAATCATGCAAATCGAGCAGTTGAAAACCGGCGAAACCCGGTGTTCGCAAAGCCGTCTCTATTTCTTGCTTATATAAAAGGGTTTGAAAATTTCCGCTTGCCATAAGGAACTGGCGAGCAAGGTGGCCCATGCCGGCCTTTTGCAATTTGTCTCGGAAGATCTCGATATTTTTGGCCTTCAATACGCCAGTGTATTTCTTATCTTCTTCCAAATCGGGATATACACACCATTGACCGATCTCATGGCCGACGACCGGTACGGGACGCGCATTTACGTGCTCTCGATAATCGTCAAACGTCTGAGGCGGCCGGTTGAACTTCAACGCTTTCCAGTTATGCAGCCGGACGGCACTTTCGATGGAATATTGATTTTCTTTTATCTGCGGCCAGCCGGCACCTGCAACATAGAATCTTCGATTGTCTCTTTCTTTCAAACTTTGCAGCAATTGACCGAGAAATTTATCACGGTTCTTTCCGCTGGGTTCGTTGCTCGGTGAAAGGAAGCAAAACGATGGATGGTTGCCATAAAACCTGATCATACGGTCGATTTCTTCGTATATCCATTCGTCAAGGGCGGTACCGTCGCCGAAACCGGCCCAGCATGAGCCTTCCACCTGCAGATAGAAGCCCTGCTCATCCGCCGCGGCAAACGCTGCTTCGGGGGGGCACCACGAATGAAAACGAAAATGATTAAGACCGTGACTTTTTGCAATAAGTATAATTCGTTTCCATTCATTGACATCCGTGGGGGGATAACCATGCTGCGGAAAAATACAGCATTCCAGTGTCCCCCGCAGGAAAATTTTACGGCCGTTTATGGTAAACTGTTTATCCTCGATACCTAATTCTCTCATGCCGAATTGAACGTGTTTTACACAATCTACACTTTGACCTTTCAAGGCTAAAGTTAATCTATATAAGGCTGGTTTGTATTCATCCCATAACAAACAGTCTCCCATATCATACTCAAAGGAGACTTTTTCCGTTTCTTTATTCCATTCTACAGGGACATTCTTCACCGGAGCCTGATGTTTCCTGACTGTATTGTGACTTTCCGCTGAAACAATCAAAAGTCCCTGTCCAGCTTGGCCGGTCGAATTACACAATTGGACATCTACCTTAATACGTTTGTGTGTCACATCAGGAAAAACCTGAAAATTATCAATCCAGATTTTAAAGCTGGCGGCAAGGGAGATTTTACCTGTGATCCCATTCCAGTTGGATTGTGTCTGGTCGGATATGCTGTGGGCGTCTTTGCCCACAGGAATAACATAATCGTTATCTACACATATCGTCAGACTATGCGTGCTTCTGAATTTGAGGAGGTTCGATAAATCATACTCATGTGGTGCACCAAGACTGTCACACGAACCAGCCTGCTGGCCATCCACCCATACAGTTGTCTTCCAGTGCGGCCGTTCCAGGTGCAATACAATATGCTTATCTTGCCATTCGGCAGGAATGTTCACTTCACGTTGATACCATGCCTTACCAACATAATGTCGATCGGGTGTCAGCCAAAAGGGACATTTAAAATCGTCCGATTGAACATACTCTGTGAAACGTGGATCGCTTAACAGCTGCATACCGATTCTGCTGGTCCATTGGGTATTTGCAGATGGCTTGTCGCCATAGCCTTGTTCCTGCAATGAGCCGGGCAGATTGATTTCTTCCGGCAGCTTTTGAGAAAACCATTTTTCGTTAATTCCAACATTATCTCGATCCAGCTTAAAATTCCATTGACCGGAAAGATCAATTTCTTCAACTCCAAAAGCAATACAAGCTGGAATCAATAAGTACATACAGCATATAAGTATCCGTCGCATAATAAACTCTCCACAAACCTGTTTATTTAGCCCCGCAATTTATTGCGGGGTTTCTATCTACGTTTCATGGGACCTTTCCTTTTATTCAAATCTGAACCAATCATAGTCTGCGTAACCAGGTTTTTTACGAAAGTCTTGTGCCAGACAGAATAATCCGACCTTGGCTCCAATCCATCTGCCAGCTTGAGCGGTAAATGGTTCACCAATCGCCATGTATTCTTTGCCGTCACTACTGTAGCTGAAATGACAGACAGCTCCATCACTAACCTTGACTCTTAGCAGCACCAAATTGTCTTGGCAGTCGATATTGGCTTCCTCAGTCTCTTTATGCTCTCTCCTTGCATCCTCGCAAGTTCTTTTAACCAGCCGACAACCCGAAGATGTCCTCTCAACCGCAAGATACGAGTAGGATTGCCCCATAATAATTAAGCCTGACATTTGGCCTATGGCGAGTTTGCTAAAGTCAAGCTTTGTCGTGATGGTAAACTCAGGAGCAGGAAATTTCTGAAGGATTAGATTTGGTACCGGCCACAAATTGTCTGCACTATCAGGGATTTGTACTGCGAACAACCGCATCCATCCCGGTCGTTCAGTCAGTGACATCCAATCATCTTTTGGATTTGCGTGCCATTGCCACTGTAGGCCAAGTTTTTTTGAGTCGAACTCATCACTTGTCTGGGGAACTTCAATAGGGTAGGTTTTGCCAACATTAGGTTTTTTATATTCAGTCACCGGTTCGCCGATGCCATTACCATCCAGGTCCACGCCCATCAGCGGCCAGTCATCGATCCAGCGCACCGGATTCAAGTGGACTACACGTCCGTATGCTCCTCTGTCCTGGAAGTGCAGGAACCAGTTTTCGCCATTCTCAAGCTCTACCCAGCCGCCCTGATGGGGACCGTTGATATTGGTTGAGCCTTTTTCCAGCACCCTCTTTACTTCGTACGGCCCAAAGACATTCTTCGACCGCAGTGCCAACTGCCAGCCTTGCTTCACCCCGCCAGCAGGCGCAAGGATATAGTAATAACCATTACGTTTATAGAATTTGGGTCCCTCGATTGTTGGTTGAATTCCATTTCGTCCGTCGAAAACCATCATCCCCTCATCCAACAGCTTTGTGCCATCTGGACTCATTCGGTTGACAGTAAGAATGCTTTTGATGCCAGCCCGGCTGTTGGCCCAGGCGTGCACAAGGTAGGCATTTCCATCATCATCCCATAGAGGACATGTGTCGATTAGTCCTTTACCCTCCTGGACCAGATGCAACGGTTCCCACGGCCCAGTGGGATTCTTGGCCTTGGTCATAAAAATACCAGCGTCAGGATCGCCGTAAAAGATCCAAAACCAGCTGTTATGATAGCGGATTGATGGTGCCCATACGCCGTTACCGTGCTGCGGCGCATCAAAACGTCTATCAGCAAAGCGCTTGATAGCGTGTCCGATGATTTTCCAGTTAACAAGGTCTTTGGAGTACAGAATAGGTAAGCCCGGCACGCAATTAAAGCTGGAAGCGGTCATGTAGAAACCGTCACCCACACGGATAACATCGGGGTCAGAATAATCGGCAAAAATTACCGGATTCTTATAAGTACCATCTTCATTGTCCGGCTTCCATACTAAACTTTTATTCATATTCGATACTTTCGTACAAGAAAACATCTGGCAGAGAACAAACGACGTTATCAGCATAAGTTTTATGTTCAATTTCAACTGAGTCAATCGTATCTTACTTCTCATATAATTTACCTTTATTCATTTCGCCATGCACCACTCGACTTCCGCCATTAACAATGGTTCTATGGCCGGACACCAAGGTAATAACTCGTCATGGGAACGTGTTCGTAGCCCATGGCCCTAAAAGCCACATCCAACCGGTATATGGGGTCCTGCATCAGGCAAACACGGCGATCGACAGCCGGGATGATGGTCGTGTATATGCGCAACTCGCCGCTGACATAAGTGATGAGTTCCTCCCGCCAGTCACCAAGGATATCGGCCATCATTATAATTCTACCCTCGATGCCGGAGGTAAGGGTCGAGCCCTTATACTTGAAGATGGAGACCTTGGGCGCCCAGAAACCACCACCGCGGATTATCTCCCGCAGGAGGTCGGCATCCCACCAGATAAGTCCATCTAATGGAGGAATGTCACCTTTAATGATTTCGCCCTTGGCGGAAAAGAAAAACCGTTCTGCCCAGCATTCCATACCCGGATACGACGGATCGATGTCGCCGACGAGTGCCAAACTGACTTCGTTGTCGCGGGTCTCCTCTCTGGTGCCAAAAATGAGGTCGCCGGTGCGGGCATCCCACAGGCTGACCCCGTTTTGCGGATGGGGGTCCTCGTAGCCGTACCACACCTCCAGACCGGGACGCTGGGGATCGACATCAGTCACGTAGAATCGGTCTCCATGTCCGTATCCCGTGCTCCACATAATCCGGCCATCGTTGTCGATTGCGATAGAACCGTTCAAAATTTCGTCACAACCGTCGCCGTCGATGTCGGCCACGTGGATACCATGCTGGCCCTGTCCCTGATATCTCCAGCCAGCTGTCTGGTTGGTCCAGCTCCAAGCCTTATGGAGTTCATTGTCCTTCAAGAACCATGCGTCGGCCTTCATAAGTCCATACGTGCCGCGAAGTACCAAGATACTGGGTGTCTTGCCGTCGAGATAGGCTACGCCCATCAAGTGGCGGCTCGCTCGGTTGCCAGAAGTGTCTCCCCAGTCGCTGAGGTTACCCCGCGGAATCCAATCGACCTTGGTGATCTCCTCGCCAGTCTCACCGTTCCAGACGGAGCAGTACTCCGGCCCTGTGAGAACCCGTCCATCTTCGCCGCGATGATCCCCCTCGCTGGTCCTCAGAGCCACCTCAGCCTTACTGTCGCCATTGAAATCGTAGACCACCATTGGCGAATACCATGTGCCCAACTCAATCGACCAACCCAAGTCCTTTCGCCACAGAAATGTGCCGTCGCGTTTATAACCTTCTACTTTGAAGGTATCCGGACTTTTACGCGCGGTGCCCGGATCCACACGCCCGTCGGGACGTTTGATGACAAAATCATATTCACCGTCGCCGTCCAAGTCGCCTATACCGATTTTGTGAATCCCACGATCCGAGATGTCATCTCGCAGCTTAAACGAGAGGTATTGTTGTTCCGATGGTTTCGCTGGAAGCGAAGCCCGACCGGAAGCGCCTTGCTCCTTACCATCAAGCACCGGCCTTACCCACCAGGTGTTCTCGCTATCCAGGGGCGGATTGGAATCCATAAAATCCGTGGTCTTCCGGACCGGTTCAGCGTTTAACTTCACAGCTTCAGCGCCGGCTGTTGAACGATAGACGTTGAAGGTGATGCTTTCAGGGTCACTTTTGAGCAGACGCCAGCCGATATACACCTCACCTTGGCTAATCGGAACAGCCACCACACCACGACCGAGCTTCTCTTCAATGCGCTGCTGGGCCCATCCTAATGTAGGATTCTCCTTATATTCCGGATTGAGCGTATAAGCGCTGTAATTTGGCGCTATCGAAGCTTGTGCGATTGCTGTACACATAACAGTACAAATCAACAATACGCTAAGGACATTTTCTCTAACCACGATTCATTACCTCCTAATAGGAAAAAGACCCCCAGTAAAACTGGGGGCTAAATATTTAACCCCGCGTTTTACGCGGAGTCCGCATTTATTTTGGAGTCTCATCTTTGACAGGCTGTAATTGAATATATGTCGGTTTATCACGGTCACAGGTTAGTTTACCCTCTTTATATTCGAGCTCCACAACCTGAATCGAACTACGGGCTTGTTCATAGGGAGTCTGAAGCCCACCATCGCGTCGGCTTGGGTGTGTAAAGTAAAAAAGAAACGCTCGGTCACCGCTAACTACCACGTCCGGATGTCCGCCCTTAACCTGATCATCTGGGCCGGCGCCCGGTTGTTCCAGCAGGTTCTCCTGCTGTCGCGTCCAGTCCAACAAATCGTTGGAATAATATACACCCAGCCCACGCCAGACATCCACGACCATCCAGTATTTTCCCTGCCATTGAAAAACCTTAGGCCCCTCACCGGGCCGATCACTCAAGGCCTTGCCTTTATCGATCCATTGATAAAGATCCGGGCTGTCGGCATAATAGATAGATTTACCGTCACGTTCATTGTTGTACCATAGACGCCAAGTCCCATCCGGTAGCTGTAGCACACATGCATCTATCACTCGATCCGAGGATAGCTTCAGCACTGATTGCTTCGTCCACTTCAATAAATCCTGACTGGTCAGATGCACAATGTCCCGTGGATGGCGCCAGTCATCAAATATCCCCGGTACATGCGTTAGGTACATGTGATATGTTCCGTTATGTTCGATCACCTCTGGAGCCCAGTAGGTTTGATTGGGCTCGCCCAGATCAATGTCTGCGATCCCGCGATAGGTCCAACTCCCCCCATGGTCCGATGACTCCGCAATTCCAATATGCGTACCGTGCACCCAGGCCACACCCCGTTCCTTGGCCAAATTAGCTCGACGATTGGTATAAAACATGAACCACTTTTTCTCCTCCTTATTCCAGCAGAGGACTGGATCAGCTGCGCCGTCGTGAATCGGGTCACGGAACAAAGGCTTGGCGGCCAGTTTGCCTGGTTGTATCGACTCAGTGACAGATAGTTCGGCAGCGAGGTCAGTTCCAGAAACAATCGCTATCAGTATAAACGTTGATAAATAGATTATTCTCATGTGTTTATCATCTTTTCCAAGTGGATTAAAGATTTTTATGCTCGACGCTTTCGATTTGGGTATCCGGCATTGGCTCACATTGATGGGTTTTAAAGTCCTTGACATTTTTTAACACAAAAGTTGGCACATCCGGGGCATGTTGAGCTTTTACATGATTGAAATCGACATCCTTCACATCGTCAAGGATAAATGCAGGTCTAAAATCTTCATTAACAAAACTTACTTCGACGTTATTTAATTCAATTCCTTTTGCATGACGAATAAAAAAACCGTAGGCCGGAATCTCACCAAACATCCTCGGATCGGGGTATCCTGTCTCAAGTTCCGGAACTTCAATCATAGCTTGCTCTTTTGGAGCTCCACCTTTAACCAGTATCCGAATATTGCTCAGTTTAACATCTTCAATGTCGTGACCGGGAATACCCATAATAAGCGAGCCATAGCGTGGTTCTGCATTGTACACTACAATATTACTGATATTCACACGGCGAAGCTTGCCTACCGGCACTCCTTCCGGACCACGCATACGCCTTCCAAGGCGCAAAAAAAATGGAGAATTTACGATATCACGCATAGTGATATTTGTAATAGTGACGTCCTCCAGCAATCCACCATCGACAGTTTCAAGTGCAAATCCTCGACAGCGGTCGAAAACACAATTGGAGATAGTGATGTTCTTAAATCCGCCGTTGGACTCGGTGCCGAACTTGATGCGTCCAGTAACACCGCCACGATCCGGCGCATGCTCCTGATTACGCTTAAAAGTGCCATCTATAAATGTGCCAAGGTCATATCCTGTAACCTGGCAGTTTGTGATGGTCACATTCTCAGTTGCCCGCGCATAACCCAGAGCATAGGAACTCTTCAGGACGATTGCGTCATCGTTCGGTGAATTGATAGTGCAATTCGATATACGCACATTGCGGCAACAGTCGATGTTAATACCGTCACGGTTTGTATCGATTTTAACATTGTCGATTGTGAAGTTATCGACGCCTGTAGGCAGGATGCAGAAATGACCGCACATATACATCGTTATATCTTTGATGATTACATTACGGCAAAGCTTAAGTGCTATCGCTTTATCACCTATAATGCCACCTTCTCGCCCACCAAGCCCATGACTCAGGCCTTTGCTGCCGTCAATCCTGCCCGGTCCGAGAATAGAAATATTTTCGAGCCCCTCGCCCCAGATCAGGCTGTCATGCCAAT
>CAZVUF010000041.1:0-14517 GCA_964629355.1 uncultured Pirellulales bacterium
ACAGCGGCTTTTTGTACGGAGCAGGGCTTTTTGAGACGATGCGAAGTTACAACGGTGTAGTTTTTGCCCTGACAGACCATTTAGATCGATTATTTGCCGGCACCCAGACCTTATCAATAAAAAATCCGTACTCTAAACAATATATAACCGACGCTGTTTATAAGCTCTTGCAAGCGAATAAATTGGCCGATGCACGTTTACGGCTGACACTTACCAACGGTCCACTGGCTGAATCCGAAGAACAGCGAAAAGCCACACTACTTATCACCGCTACGAAATTGCAGCCATATCCGTCGGAGTATTATAAAAATGGTGTTGCTGTAGTTCTGTGTCCGTTTAGACAAAACACTGCTGAGCCAATTTGTGGGTATAAAACGACCAGCTATTTCTCCCGCATGATTGGGCTTAAAGATGCACATCAGAAAAAAGCAGCGGAGGCTTTGTGGTTTACGGTAGATAATCGTTTAGCTGAGGGCTGCATAAGTAATGTGTTTTTAGTTAAGGATTCGGTGCTCTATACTCCGCTGATTGGGACGCCGGTCCTGGCAGGCGTGGCGAGAAAAACGGTCTGCCAAATAGCCCTGAAAAATTCCATTGAGCTTGTAGAAAAGGATTTATATATAAATGATTTGTTGGAAGCCGATGAAGTTTTTTTGACCAATGTAATTATGCAAATTCTGCCGATAACCAAGATAGAAAAACACACCGTAGGCGAGGGTAAAGTCGGGCCTATGGGAAAAAAACTGCAAAATTGCTTCGCGGAAGTAATTGAGAACCAGTGCGGGAAGACTAAATGAAAATAAAAGATGTTGCTGCAGCGATTGAAACAATTGTCCCGCAAAAATTGGCGCAGGACTGGGACAACGTGGGACTTTTAATTGGCGACCCGCAGAGCGGGGTAAAAAATATCCTGCTGACGATTGATATTACCAAGGAAGTTTTATCCGAAGCAATAAAACAAAAAGTCGAGTTGATTGTCGCCTATCATCCTGTAATCTGGGATAGTCTGCGAAAAATTACCGCGGACGGTCCGGGTGGCATCGTTTATAAACTGATTAGCTGCGGAATTGCGGTTTATTCGATACATACCGCTTTAGATTCGGCTATAGGCGGAGTAAATGACAGCCTGGCAGAGATCATTGGCATCCAGGATGCAAAACCTATCGGCGATTATGTTGATTATCCTGCAGGCGATAATTACAAGCTCGTCGTTTTTATCCCTGTCGATTCGGCGGCAAAGGTTTCAGATGCGATTTTTGCCGCAGGTGCAGGTTGGATAGGCAATTACAGGAATTGTAGTTTCCATGCAGCGGGCACGGGAACATTTCTGCCGTTGGAAGGTGCAAAGCCGGCAGTTGGTAAGAAAGAACAACTTGAAAAAGTGTCTGAAATAAGATTTGAGACCATTGTACCGGTGGATAAGGTAGATGCGGTGATTGCTGCAATGAAAAAGGCTCATCCGTATGAAACGCCGGCATATGACATCTTCAAACTATATAATAATTCTGAAAAGTTCGGCTTAGGTAGAATCGGTAAATTAACACAGCCATTGTTTATAAAGCAAATTGTCGGTAGAATAAGGAAACGTACCGGCGCGAAAGCTGTAGGTCTTATCGGAGATGAAAAGCGATTGATTAAAACAGCGGCGGTCTGTGCAGGCTCCTGCGGCAAAATTATAAATTCGGTCATCGCTGCAAACGTGGATTTGTACGTGACCGGCGAACTGAAACATCATCAGGCATTGGCCGCACAGGAGGCAGGACTGGCCTGTATTTGTTTAAGTCATAGTGTCTCTGAACGATTTATTTTGGAGAAATTCGCTAAACAGTTGCAAGAACAGTTAAAGCAAGTAACAATAAAAATAAGTAAAAAGGATGCGGACCCGTTTATATGGAAAAATATATGACAGAAGTGCCTAAAGAAATACCTGATATCGAAAAACCAGTAATTATAAATAACGATGAACAAACAGAACTGTTGCGGGAGGCTGTTTCGGAGACCGATACAACCGATTCCGACGAAGTCTTGGTGGAATCAAGCCCAGCTTCAGAAGACTATTTACCCGCTGATGGAGGGGGTGACATGAATGTTAAAAATGAACTGACGGCTGAGTCGGTGATAGAGGCGGTTTTGTTTGCCAGTGATGAGCCTCTTTCGGATGCTCGGATAGCGGGCATAGTAGAGGTAGGTGTTAAACAGGTCAGTCAGTATATTCAGAGCCTCAACGATAAATATGAGGCTAATAATAATGCCTTTCGGATTGAGCAAATAGCCAGCGGCTATCAAATGCTGACATTGAGCACTTATAACCACTGGCTGCAGAAATTACTTCGCGTTCGCAGTGAGGGCAAACTAAGCCCTGCAGCTCTGGAGACGCTTGCAATAATTGCGTACAAACAACCCGTGATGCGAGCTGATATTGAGGCCATAAGGGGTGTTGCTGTCGGCGAAGTTATTCGAAGCCTTATGTCTAAAGGTTTGGTTAAAATTGTCGGCCGGGCAGAGGTTTTGGGAAGACCTATGCTGTATGGAACGACGAAAAAGTTCTTGGAGGTCTTCGGACTGAACTCACTCAAAGACCTGCCAAAGGTTGAGGAGCTTAAAAAACCGGATTAAAACACTCTACGTCTTCGCAGCCAGCCGACCAGGCACATGCCCAGTCCTCCCAAGAGCAACGCGCCAGGTGCAGGGACAGGGGCCGCAATCACGCCTGCCTCGCCATAGATGCCGAAGCCAAGGGAGTAGACGCCCGCATCGATGGGGCCGAACCAGTAGCTGCCGCCGCCACTGTACACGTCGTCATCACCGTCCAGGACGAACCACCAGTCATAGTATTCCATGTAGTCCACCTCATACCACTCGTCGTCGTCACGGATCCCGTCGCTGTTGTCATCCAGCCACTCGTCCAGCCCAGCCCAGACATAGAGTTCGTAGTAGGCTTCCTCAAGTGGATTGTCCGTGTCGAGGTCAGTGGCATAGAGGCAACTGACGCCAACCATCGTGGGCGCGGAGATCTCAAAGTCAATCCAATGCTCCACGTCAGCATAGCCCCACACGTCGGAGTGGCCGGGAGTGAGCGTTGCCTCTGCCTTGAGCATGGCAATGCCTGCGAGGGTCTGCGCCTCCGCGGAGGCGCCACCATTAAGGGCCATTGCAGTGATCGTTGACACGCCGGGCCAAGGGTATCCGAACAGATCATACTGATCATCGGTCACGATGGAGAAGTCCTCTCCAGCCTCAGCATAGGCGCCGCTCCAGTAGTAGGGATTGTGTCCAGGCTCACTGAAGACGGTTCCCAGTCCACCTATACCGACATCCAGACGCGACGATGCCGCCTGTCCCGCGACAGGGATGATCAACGTTGCCAGAACAACCAGCACATACAACGATCTGAGACTATTCATCTTTCTCCTCCTTAGGACTGCCTCACGCTCCGTCGTGCTAATACCAAACCTTATTATAGTTCATGCAACCCAGATTACGCCCGCCTGCGAAGGAAGCGGCGGGTGAGCGCCAGGCCCAGCAGCCCCAGGCCGCTAGTCATTTAAAAAATTCATTATACCAAAAAACAGCAAAAAAATAAAGGAATTGAAAGAACCGGATTAGGAATAGTATTACAGAAATCACAGCTTGTTGTAAAAACACCGGTCAAGAGCAGAACAATGTTTTGCTTATAGCAAATCAATTCTTAATTACATAACCAATTTCTATCCCAGCAATTAGGTCTTATTAAAGCACGTCCTATAATAGAATTTTATACAAATTGCGAAAAAAGTGTGTTTATATGTTGACTCTGTGGTAGGAAGTGGTAGTATTTCCCAATATTATCTTATCAGGTGTTGCAATGGACAAGCTTTTATTAACAGGTGAATATCAACATATTATTGATGGTAAGAACAGAGTACTCATTTCAAACAAGCTCAGGAACCAGATTGATGCCGATGAGCATGGCAGCAATTTCTATCTTGTGCTTGGGTCAAACGGCATACTTTGCCTGTATCCTGAAAGATATTTCGAGCAAATAGTCTTGTCTGTTGCACCTGAGACTGCTGCACCCGATGAGGCCGTTGCGTTCGAGCGAATGAGCTTTGCATTGGCCAGCAAGGTGGAGCTTGATGCCCAAGGAAGGCTTCTTTTGAATGAAAGATTGCGAAAAAGAGCAGGATTGAAAGATCAAATTACCCTTGTCGGCGTCCGGGATCATATCGAGCTGTGGAACAACGAGGACTGGGAGCAGTACCTTTCGGATCATATGGCTCAATACCAGAAGCAAATGTCGCAGGCGCGGCAGTTCGTTTTACAAAAACAGAACAAAGAACCTTAATTTTACATGGAGGCAAAATGATGGAAGCGGCTTCACACTGTTGCAGGATTGTTAACGAAAGTCTTACCGGTGAAAGAGCAGTTGACGAGCAAACCTTTGCCTCACTGGCTATTTTAACTGAACGGCTGGAGCGATTAAAGAGACTTGATGGATTTTTTGCCGAAGTAGGTTTTTCGCATGATGTTAAGAGACTTAAGAGCCGAGCACACGTAGTGCCCGTAGGCTAACTCGTGGTGTGTCGTGTGTATTGAGTCTTGCGTGATACGCGCAATGCACGATGCAATACGAAATACGATAAATGTGAATGATTCTATAGTAGAGCATATACCAGTTCTTGCTGAAACGTTAGCCGAACAGATAAACTTGCCGCCGGATGGGGTGATGGTCGATGCGACCATTGGACAAGGAGGTCATAGTTTACTGTTCGGCAAAATTTTGGGTCATGAGGGTGTTATTGTAGGTTTTGATGTTGATGAAAGCGCTATCCAAAGGGCCAGATTTATATTAAAAGACCTTGTTTGCAAGGTTATTTTGCTTCACGCCAATTTTTCTCAAATCACAGAATATGTCCACCAGCAAGGCATAGAAAAGGTTGATTTTATATTAGCGGATTTAGGCCTTTGCTCAGCCCAATTGGATGATGTCGAGATGGGTCTTAGTTTTCAAACAAATATGCCTTTAGATATGAGAATTGATAAAAGATTAAAGACCACTGCTGCCGATATAGTGAATAGGGCGGATGAAAAATCCTTAGCCGATCTGATTTACAGATTCGGTCAGGATAGAGCCTCAAGGCGAATCGCACGGTTTGTAGTCCGGCAGCGTCAGCGTGAGCCGATCACTACAACCGGCCAATTAGCTGAGGTAGTCCGCAAGGCACTGCAGCGTCCGGCTCAAAAACGAAAATCCAGGATACATCCGGCAACCAGAACCTTTCAGGCGCTGAGAATTGCCGTTAATAATGAGCTGGAGAACATAAAAGTACTGCTTAATTCAGTGCCGGCGCTACTGGGCAAAAATGGTTATATAGCTGTGGTTAGCTATCACAGCTTAGAAGACAGATTGGTTAAGAATGATTTCAAGCAAAATGAGAAAGCCAACATTTATAAGATTATCACGAAAAAGCCGATTGTGCCGATGCATGAGGAAATCGCGAGAAATCGGCGGGCAAGGAGCGCGAAACTAAGGATCGCACAAAAACAATAATTTAGTAATGTATCGTGCGTATTGAGTATCGCCTAAAGACCAACTTAATAAATAATACGTACGCAATAAGTGGTAAGAAATGGAGTTCTGTTATGACTTCTGATGCTAAAATTGGACTGTTGCTGGGCTTAGTCTTCATATTTATTATTGCGTTTATCATCAATGGACTGCCGAACTTTCGTCATAAGACGAACAGCAATGAGCTAACTACGAATATGACTACTTTTGATGACAGTCGGCTGGGCATTGGAACCAAAGAGCGTAAAATCCAGGATGAATTAAATTGGATGGAGCTGGGAGAGAAAAACTCATTTAGGGATGTTCGAGTTTCAGCAGATGGACAGAATGTTCGATCAATAACACCGCTGCCGGAAAGCATTTCAACTGCAAAAGAACCCGATAAAAACATTGAAACTGAGCCCCAAATCGCTCGTAACCTTCCTTCATCAGCCGGTGCTCAGGAAACTGTAGTTAAATCCCCCCAGCCGACTAAGCCTGTCTGGCCAAAAGATTATGTTGTATGCGAGGGTGACAATCTGGCCGTCTTAGCTAAGAAATTTTATGGCCCTGAGGAAGGCAACAGAAGGATAAATATAGATAGTATATTTGAGGCCAATCGCAGGCTGTTGAAATCACCTGATGAAATTTGCATCGGACAAAAACTCATCATACCAGCACCGTCGAATTTGGCGCCGGACAAGAACAAAGTAGACAGTGTCTTCTCAAACACCCTGTTTGAGAAGGTCGAATCTATTGGCAAGTCTGTTTCTGTGAATTCGTTTGACAGCCGCGGAGCGAAGCAGAGCAAATTATACGTTGTACGCCAGGGCGATAGTTTATGGAAAATTGCCACTGAGCAGCTTGGAAACGGCACCCGCTACACCGAAATAAGAGAGCTGAACGCCGACATTGTGAGCGATGAGGATAATCTTATTGTTGGTATGCGTCTGAAAATGCCGGTTCGTTAGGAAGCAAGGACAGCGTTTAGGATATAGTTTCTACCTGACTTTCCACTAAGCACGAACTATACTATGGGATACTGGTTTCGTTTAATTTTTGTTATTTTTTGCTTTACATCTGTTTCACTTTTTGCCGTTTATCTGCGCAGTGCCAACAATCATATTTTCTATAAGCTTTGTATTTACAAAACTGAGCAAAGTCAATTGAGACAGCTGCTTGGTAACAAGCAGCTACAATTAGAAAGCCTGATAAATCCCGCTGCGGTTTCAGCGAACCTGCGGTAAAACCGCAGGCTAAATATTTAGCCCCACTTTTGGGACCCCGCCTTGCGGGAATCCTCACGTGGGGTCTTTGTAATGAACTCGAATACGATGTACAATAGAAGTGTCCGAGTTATCATCTGCCTTTTTTTGCTTTTGATCGGGGCATTCTTGGCGTTAGCCGGACGCTGTTTCTATCTTCAGTTTTTCAAGGGCGACCATTATATTGATGTTTGCCTTAGGCAGCAGAGGTCTTTCTATCCTCAAAAGCCGCAGCGTGGTGTTATCCTCGATCGTCGCGGCGGGGTGCTCGCCGCAAGTAACAGAATCCGAATCATTTTTGCCGAGCCACGGCTTATAAAAGATCCCAAAACTACGTCTAATAAACTTGCCCCAGTTTTGGATATGGGTGCACATGAGATTTGTAAACTCATCATGGAAAGTAAGAATCCAGGCTTTGTGAAAATAAAAGCCGGTGTTGATGAAAATCAGTGTCAGGTGGTAGACAATATTAATGGAGTCGGTGTTCAATATGATTGGTTAAGACTATATCCTATGGGTAGGCTCGCGGCACATACGGTCGGCTTTACAAGTCTTGACAACCAGGGTTTAGGAGGTGTTGAGTTCCAGTACAACGCTGAGTTGAGCGGTTCACCCGGGCGCAGTATATATTTGGCTGATGTGCATCGTCGGCCCATCTGTCCCGAACCCATCTCTCTAAGCACCAACCTGCAGGAAAACCAGGCCTCTACGCCCCAATTGTTGCCTAATTCAACCAGACCCGTTAGGTCTGGGATGGATGGGTGCGGGATTATCTTAGCACTTGATGCAGCTATTCAGGAATTTGCGCGAGCCGAGCTTATTAAACAATACGAAGCTTATCAGGCCGAATCAGCAGTGGCAATTGTAGCCGACCCAACCGATGGAGCTATTCTGGCTTTGGTGTCAATACCCGATTTTGACCCGGCCCATGCCTGGACTGCCGACCCGGACAGTTTCCGTAATCGAGCGCTGACGGATCAATTTGAGCCAGGCAGTATTTTTAAACCTTTTGTGGTGGCGATTGCCCTGGACGCCGGAGTAATAAACGGCCATGAAAAGATATTCTGCGAAAATGGAAATTATGTTGGAAAAGGCTTTGGCAGAATCGGTGAATATCGCCAGAGCTTTGGTGATCTAACTGTTCGCGAGATTTTAGTTCACTCCAGCAATATCGGAATGGCCAAGATCGGGCAAAGACTCGGCAAAGATAAGCTTTATGAAGGCTTGAAATTCTTCGGCTTCGGTAAAAAGACCAGCATTGATCTGCCCGGCGAGGCTGAGGGGCTGCTAAGGTCTACAAGCGAGTGGACAGGATACAGCGTAACCCGGATACCTTTTGGCCAGGAGATCTCTGTAACTGCAATTCAGTTAGTTCAGGCTTTCTGCATCCTTGCCAACGGTGGTCATTTGGTTCGTCCTTACTTAGTAAAAGCGATGGTGGATAATAATGGTGAGGTTGTCAAGCTAAAACGACCGCCGCCACCGATTGGTTATATAGTCAGGCCGGAAATTGCGAAATGGATTGTTACCAGTGCTTTGACTGGCGTGGTAAACGAAGGTACGGGTAAAAAAGCCAAGCTGGAAAAGTGGCAGGTGTTCGGCAAAACCGGAACCGCTCAATTAGCCAATCCAAAGGGGGGAGGTTACGCTGAAAATGCTTACATTGCTTCATTTATTGCCGGAGCGCCTGCGGAAAATCCGGCAGTAGTTGTTTTAGTGTCGATTTGCAGGCCGAACGTCAAACTCGGTAAAGGTTACACCGGTGGAACCGTCGCTGCGCCGGTGACCGCTACAATACTTGAAAAAACTCTTAACTATCTTGGGATTCGTAACGAGATTGTAGTTCCCACACGCGAAGGTTTCGTTCAGGATTCAGTACCTACACGGCAGAACCCTTCATAATCCATGTCTCAAATCCCGAGTTATGATTGACGAGATACGTAAGCATGGCCAAAATAATCTATGCAGTTGCGGGGGAAGGATTCGGACACAGCAGCCGGTCTCATCTGATAGGCCAGAGACTTATTGATGCCGGCAATGATGTAATGTTTGTAGGCTCAAAAAAATCACTTCTCTATCTGAAACAATACTTTGGTCCACGAGTAAAAGAAATATTCGGGCTTTCCTTTGCATACGAAAAAGGACGCATAGATAAATCTGAGACTCTGAAAAAGAACCTTCTAAAGCTGCCTGAGGCAAATAGACAGAATGAAGAGCTTTTCAGGGAGCATTTTGTGCCATTTGAACCTGACCTGGTTATTTCAGATTTTGAGCCTTTCAGCGCGTGGTGGGCCTGGCGAAACAGAGTACCATTTATCAGCATTGACCATGAACACATGCTAACACTTTGTAAGTTGGAACATCAGGCGAAAAACTGGTTTTCACGAATAACTGCCAGCGTCGTGACTGAATGTCACTATATCGGGGCCGTTGCTTATATTATTGTGAATTTCTTTGAGGCACCTTTAAGGATTGATTCAGCGATTCTCGCACCGCCCATCATAAGACCGGTTGTTGCTGCTCTCCAGCCGACACATGGCGAACATATTCTGGTATATTCCACCACCGGGAAAGGCCAAAACGAATTACGGCGGGTCCTTCATAAATTCAGTGAGCAAAAATTTTATGTTTATGGCTTTGACCCCGTTAGAGACCCAGTAGAAAAAGTCTCTAACGGGGTTGACAAAAGTGCTGAATACAAAAATTGCATTTTCAAAAAACGCTCGACCGAAGGTTTCTTAGCAGATTTGGCTCGCGCCCGCGGAGTGATAGCTTCAGCCGGTTTTTCGTTGATAAGCGAGTGTATGTATCTGAAAAAGAAGATGTTGCTATTGCCTTTAGCAGGCCAATATGAGCAGATGATTAACGCCCATTACATAGAAAAACTCGGCTTGGGGATTTCATCAGAGAAACTGGATGAAATATCGATAACCCGATTCCTTAGCGAGATAGATAAACCTATGCCAGTCAACGAAAGAATTATTTGGCCGGACAATGACAAGTTCTTTCAAATACTTCAGGAGGTCCTAAACAGACTGCATAAGCCGATTAGTATATAGTGAATTGTAATTTGTAAAATTGTTACCACTCATGACTCACCAGTTACAATTTGCTAATTGCGTTTAGGGCCTTGCCTATATAGCCGGCTTCGATACAGAACTGAATAATTTCACGGGCTAAAGGAGCAGCATCGCTTGAGCCGTGCTGGCCGCCTTCAACAACAACTGCAATTGCCAATTTCGCATTTTTGCTATCTTCGGCAAAGCCTGCAAACCAGGCGACCTCCGGCCCCTCTGTCGAGCCGGTCTTGCCATAAACCTTCACATCCTGTTCACCAAGACCGCTATAGGCAAATTCTTTATTAGCTGTTCCGCCAGGCTCATTGACCACAGCGCTCATACCATCATAAATGACCTGTAAAGTTTGCTGTGAGATGCCAAGGTCTACACCCTCTAAATCTCGGTTTTCCTTAAACAGCCTCGGCTGTTTAAGGATTCCGCCTCTGGCGATAGCGGCCATTGCATTTGCTACCTGCAGAGGAGTGGCTCGCATATTTCCCTGACCCATGCCAAATAGCCTTCTTTCCCTTCCTTCCAGGGCAGGTATTTGTTCGAAAGATGTGATTTGTGTATTCGGTGGAATGGTTGATATTTGTCCAGACGCCTGCCTGAAATCTCGTATTGTGTATTGCGTATCGTGTATCGCGTTTGACGCATCAAGCTCAACGCACGACGAAAGACAAATAGGGCGCCCATAGCCGAATTTAAAGAGCCATTGTTGAAGGACCAAAGGATTAATTCTATCAGCGAGGCGGGAGAAATAGATATTACAACTGCCCTTAATAGCGTTGCGTGCATTGTTTGTCCAGCTACTGTCGTGACCTCTTTTGTATCTATTATATAACCAGCAGTTAGGCCAGCCGAGTGGCGCCGCTTCAGCAGGACAATTTATAACCTCGTCCGGCGTAATCTTGCCGGATTCAAGCCCGGCTATGAGAATCAACGGCTTCACAACCGAGCCGGGTGGATATTGTTTATTTATAGCTCGGTTTATCAGCGGTTTATTGGGATCGCTGGCAAGGATGCTGTAATCATATCTGGCACGATTTAAATCAAAAACCGGCATGGAAACCAACGCAAGAATGTCACCACTGGCTACCTCAATAATGACCGCCGCTATTCCAGGTCCACAATTTGGGTCGTGTGGATAGTTAGCCAGATAATTTTCTATTCTTTGCTGAAGTTCTACTATGTCCAATGTCAACTGTATATCTTCGCCGAATTGGGTCTTGGTTCGACTTATCAACTGACGGTCTATGTCGCTAACAAGCTCACCTCGTCTGCCGCGAAGGACGGTCTCACAAACATATTCGACTCCATCTTCCCTTCCGCAAACTTCACCGTCCAAATACCTTGCTAACCTATCGTTTGCGAATAGCTTTTTATCTTCTTCTTGTGTTGCAGGTCCAACCCAACCGATGGTCTGTGCAGCAACCGAGCCGTACGGGTAAAACCTTTGCGCTTCCGGTATAATCTGAACTTCATTAACATCCATAAACTCCACTTGAGCTGCAAAAACATCATCATCAGTTTTTAACTCGAACAGGGGCCAGGGTTGGTACATCTCCCGAATATTGATGTTATGAATCAAAACCAGCCGGGTATTGGGATCCGGGACATGGTGTTCGAGGTCCTGGATGGCTTCAGAGATCTTGACAGAAAGCAGTTGCTGGGGATCACTGTGTTTCAGGAAAAAGGGGGATGAGGTACAGTTTTTTCGCCAGGCCTGAAAGGTGCGTATGTTCCATATCTGATCGTTTATCTGTTGGATTTTACTTTCTATATCCGTGTAAGTTTGTCCGAAGCGTGTACATTTGCTGATTATGTGCTGCAGATTCTCAAGGTCGGTCTTTATTTCCTTTTGAACTTTAGGCAGGGCAGTCTCGGAGTTATCTTGTCTGGCGGCTTTTAAAAGTCTGGCTTTTGTGACTCGTTCGTCTAAAAAACAGCTCAATTTATATTCTATCGATAGTAGAAATCGCGGCTCATCGACAGCTAAGATTCGCTCTTTTCGGTCAAGGATTTGACCTCTGATGGTCTGTAGCTGCCGAGCCTGGCCTTGCTTTAGTTCCGAAATGGCATCCTGAAGCGATGAATCGGGTAACAACTGCATGTCTATTAGGCGCAATATGCAAATCAGCAGTAGCACCGCACTTACAGCTACAAAAATTTTCACTCGCTTATCATACATTGTAATTAAGCTAATAAACCAAAAGTGTTGACTTTACTCTTTTGAGACAGATATTTACTACCTTTAAAAGCGTCTGGTTCTTCGTCTTTGTGTACGCATCCATAACTCAACCGGCAGAAACAAAAACGGACCGATTATAGCCGAGTACAACGGTGTCCAAAAGAGTTTGGTGTATGCGTTTAATGGCATCGGTTCCGCTTTGAGAAACACCAGGAAATAAGCCAGGGCAGCGGTTAAGAAACCAACGGCAAATATGGCGAGCAATTGATAAGGCCATTTCCTGGTGTCAATAATGCCATGAAAATCTGCCAGCAAAGTTCCAAATAAGCCAAAACTGATTATCTGTGGGCCCATTGTAGGGCTGATAATATCAGCAGCGAAACCGATCGTGAAGGAGGTTATCACTGCCTCGGTGTTCGTGAAATTAACAGCGAAGAACACCAGCAGCACTAATAACAGATCAGGTTTGACTTTGGCAGTTGTAACGGCGAATATATCAATTAAGCTGGTCTGCAGTATAGTGGCGACAATAATAAGTACTGCAAACCGAAACCAACTCATTGAAATATCCTTGCCGAGTCTGTCTTTTGCAACGGATTACAAAGTGAAAGCTCACAAGTGAAAGCCTTCGAATTATCACAGATTCATCACGATTACAGCTACGTAGTCTAATTTTTGCACATCACAAACCGGTTCTACCGTTATATCCCAGAGCGAAGGGGCTTTATCATCTCTTTTGCATTCGGCAACCTTTCCTATAATCATCGGTATATCCAGAAATCCTGGTTGCTTGTCGGCTAAGACGATATTACCTTTTTGAACTTTCTGATTTATCTGAAGAAGCTGAATTTTAGCTGAATTTTCACCTGTACCCTGCATTATCCTCATTACATCTGATTGTTCTATTTTCACAGGGATTTTAGATGTCGGGTCGGTAAATAGCTTGACTTTAGCTCTATTGGCTGAAACACCAGATATGGTTCCAATAATGCTGTTGTCACCAAGCACAAACTGGTTGTTCGCTATGCCGTCCTCTGCTCCGCGATTGATAATCAACTCGTTTTGCGGTCCTTCCGAGTCTGTAATGACATTTGCTAATACAAATTTCATGCGCTCCCAGGCGGGGTTAACACGCAGTGCTGATAGCTTTTCCACCTCTTTTTGTGTGCGATTTCGTTGCTCGATTATGTTAGCAAGATGATTTTGCAGTTGATTATATTCTCTGCGACTGACAACATCTGCGGATGATTGCATATCTGCTGCCAGCGTGATGCTTCTACCGATTCCCAAAGGCCAGCCGAAAGTGCGGGAGAAAGCAAACTGAAATTTATTTGTCACATTTTTCGGAACAAAGAGGATGATGAAACCGCCCAACATAAACCATGTAAACAACATCCGTCTGGAGATTGTGCTATGCTTCCGTGCCATTCTCGTATTGCGTATATCGTATTGCGTATTGCGTTCATTATTTTGTGTGCTACGCAATACGCATCATGCAGGATGAATTACTCCCACGCTCGTTCGTCGTGGTCCATTGTATCTTTCCACAGCTCGAGGTTCTCGAGGTAAACGCTTGTGCCGCGGGCTACACAACTCAATGGGTCCTCAACCCTTATTACTTTCAGGCCGGTTGCATTTGCCAGTACCGTGTCCATGCCGCGCAGCAGTGACGCACCACCGCAGATGTGTATGCCGTTGTCAATCAAATCGGCGGCTAATTCCGGCTCGGCTTTTTCTAATGTTATGATTACTGAATCTATGATTGCGGCGACGGGATCGCGAAGGGCCTCACGGATTTCCTCGCTGGTTATAACAATTTTTCTTGGCAGGCCCGATATGGTATCTCTGCCGGCCACCTCCATAGTCAGCTCCTCTTGCAGTGGAGAAGCAGAGCCGATTTGTATTTTGACTTTTTCAGCCCTTGGTTCACCGATAAGCAGGTTGTATGTTCTTTTAAGATGATTGATGACCGCTTCATCCATATCGTCACCACCGATGCGGACAGATTCGGCGGTAGCGATATCAGCCAGACTCATTATTGCTACTTCTGTGGTCCCGCCACCAATATCAACAATCATTGAAGCGGTCGGCTCTGTAATGGGCAGTCCTGCTCCGATGCCTGCTGCCATTGGTTCATCAACCAGATAGACTTTGCGTGCGCCTGCGCGTTCGGCACTGTCTATAACCGCCCGGCGTTCAACAGCGGTTATTCCGCTCGGTACGGCAATTACCACTCGAGGCCGTACCAGTCCACCTCTGCCATGCACTTTCCGGATAAAATAGCTCAACATCGCCTCGGTGATCTCGAAATCGCTGATTACGCCATCTTTAAGCGGTCTTATTGCGGTAATCGAGCCGGGTGTTTTGCCGAGCATTTCGTGGGCAACTGAACCAACAGCTTCGCCATCGTTTAAGACGATGTTGGTTCCTTTGCGTACGGCTACTACGGAGGGTTCATTGAGGACAATTCCCTTG
>CAZVUF010000042.1:0-8822 GCA_964629355.1 uncultured Pirellulales bacterium
CACGGGTCAAAACATACGATTTGAAGCCTGAGATGAGTGCATACGAAGTTACTGATGTCGTCCTGGAAAGACTTGAATCAAATAAATACGATATAGTGGTAGTCAACTTTGCCAATCCGGATATGGTCGGCCATACAGGCATACTTTCTGCAGCGATTAAGGCGGCTGAGGCAGTCGATGAATGTGTCGGCAAAATCCTGAGTAAAGTTAAAAGTATGGGCGGAGCAGCGATAGTAACAGCCGACCACGGTAATTTCGAAAAAATGATAGATGAAGGCCCGGATGACCCACATACCGCCCACACCATCGGCGATGTGCCATTGGTCATATTCAATGAAAGCTTCAAAGGCAAAAAACTGCGAGACGGCGGAAGATTAGCCGATATAGGGCCTACACTACTGGAAATGATGGGCGTGCCTAAACCGGAAGAAATGACCGGTCGGAGCCTACTAGAAGAATAATGGATATCGAACAAGAAATTTCGAAGTTCGTTATTCGTCATTCAATATTCGATTACACTTTGTGGGGTGGGATAAAACAATGGGTCAGATAGTCGTCCTTGACCAAAATATGATAAATATGATTGCAGCCGGTGAGGTAATTGAACGCCCTGCCAGTGTGGTCAAGGAATTGATGGAAAACAGCATCGATGCCGGGGCAACAAAAATAATAGTGTCCATTGAAGATGGTGGCAGAAAGCTAATATCGGTCAGCGATAACGGTTGTGGAATGGACGCCGAGGACTTAGCAAGAGCATTTGAGCCACACACCACCAGCAAAATAAAAAACAGTAAAGATTTGCACGGCATATCGACTCTCGGCTTTAGAGGCGAGGCGTTAGCAAGCATTGCCTCAGTGGCACAAGTCAGAGCTACAAGCAGACAAAAAGACTCAACCGGAGCAAACTGCGTTGAGATTGATTGTGGGGAAAAAAGCAGCGTGAGTCCAGCCAGTGCAGACTTCGGCACCACAATCCAGGTCAGAGACATTTTCTATAAACTACCTGCAAGACGTAAGTTTCTCAGGACCGCCAACACTGAAATGGAACATATTACCGAGCAATTCACACGCATCGCATTAGCAAACAAAAATCTGGATATGATGCTCATACATAACGGCAGAGAAGTCTATCGTTTAGAAGCTCAGCAAGGCTGTCGCCAGCGTATAGCTGAATTGTTCTCATCTGAGATTTCTGAAAACTTGATCGAAACAGAAAGCAACGAAAGAGGAATACGTATTTTCGCTGTGTTAGGCAGACCTGAGATTTCAAGAACAAGCAATAAATTTCAATATGTATTTCTAAACGGACGATTTATACGCGACAAATTTATCTCGCACGCAATCAAAGAGGCATATCGGGGAAGCCTGGAGCCGGATAGATCTCCCATCGCCTTTCTATTTATTCAAATGCCTTACGAAGACTACGATGTGAACGTACACCCCACAAAAATTGAGGTACGCTTCTATAACGCCAACCTGGTACATTCTCAGATACTTGGCTGTCTCAGAGAAAAACTCCTGGGGACAGACCTTCACATACCAGCAAAGCTGCCGACTACAGTCCGGACAGAACATGGACTGAGAGCAAGCCATAGAAGCCAAAAGATTACGGATGCGATGGCTGAGTTTTTCAGAAAGCATAAGCCTATCCAAACGCAACAGCAACCCGGCTCAGCAATAAAGGATTACTTCAGCAGACAACAAACTGGTGATATGCAGGCAACCGATATCCAGGCTTACCCCCCCGCAATTCAAATTGGCTCGTCACAAACTACATTCATACAAATACATGACAGCTATATCATCGAGCAGACCGATGATGGATTTCTCATTATCGACCAGCATGCCCTTCACGAACGGATACTATATGAGAGGCTGCATAGCCGAATACAAAACAGCAAACTCGAATCCCAGAGATTGCTGATACCAGAAAGCCTCGATGTTACAGATACTCAGGTTGATGCCCTTAAAACAAACGCTGAACTGATTGAGAAATTAGGGATTGAGCTTGTACTGTTTGGCCCGCGAGTTTATGCTATACAGGCATTTCCTACCCTGTTGGCAAGAGCGGATACGGTTGATTTTGTTCGCGATTTAATTGACTTGCTCGTGGACAAAGGCATGAGCCTTGATCCGGAAAGACTGCTTGACGAGGTTTTAAATATGGCTGCATGCAAAGCAGCTATCAAAGCCGGCCAAAAGTTAAGTGACAGCGAAATAAAACAATTGCTCACGGATAGGCAATATGTCGAATATTCCAGTCGTTGTCCTCATGGCAGACCTACTACGATAAAATTCTCATTAAGTGATTTAGAAAAACAATTCAAGAGAACCTGATGAATAAGTGGCTATGGCTATTTTTATTCATATCATGCTGGACAGCCGCAGGACTGACAATATTCGGTTTCCAGCAAGAACAAAATCACAATAACACCCCCCTGCCAGCACAAGCCGACAGAATCGTCTCCATGGCTCCAAATCTGACAGAGATACTTTTTGCACTTGGGCTGAGCGACAAGATTGTCGCAGTGACGCTTGATAGCGATTACCCGCCAGCAACAATAAAAATACCAAAGACAGGTACCTTCTGGCAGCCGAATATCGAAGCTGTGATAGCAGCTAAACCGAATTTGGTAATTACGCTCGGATTTACCCAGCAAAAAAACCTTGCCCAGCGATTAAAACGCATAGGTTATAACAGCCTTACACTAAATATAGATAAAGTAAGCGAATTGTTTGAGGCAATCCGAATAATCGGCACAGCTACCAACAAGCAGTCTGAAGCTAATGAACTGGTGGGTGACATCACAGACAAGCTGGACAAGCTCTCAAAACTTGTTGGCACGAATGATAAAGTCAGGGTACTTTGGGTGGTTCAAAGAGAGCCTCTGCGCGTGGCGGGAAGAGATACATTTATTAACGAGATAATCGAACTGGCTGGCGGTGAAAATGCGATCGGGCCCACATTGCATAAATATCCACCAATTGGAGCTGAACAGGTTATCGCGTGCAATCCGGAAGTGATAATTGAACCAGCTATGAACACAAAATATTTGGTCAAACAGCAATCAGATGCACTCGAATATTGGCGCAGGTTTAAAAACATTTCTGCCGTGACAAACAAGCGAATCTACATCATTGATGGCAATACTATCTCACGGCTTGGGCCACGATTATATCAAGGTATCGAGACTATAGCCGAGTGTTTAAGGCCGGAGCTTTTTGCATACTAATGTAATGAAGGAACTATTGACACCAAGAAAGTTGGCTGTAAGAATTATTTCAGCAGGCATAGTGCTGATGGTAGTAATGTTGGCGTGCTCGCTGATTGGAACCGAAAGCGTTTCACTGAAAGCAGTATGTCGTGGAGTATCTGAAAAGGCCACAGTCAATCCCGACTATGAGATTTTTATAAAGGTACGATTGCCTCGAATAATTCTCGCTGCCATTGTCGGAGCAGCATTAGCAAGTTCGGGCGTTGTTTTTCAGGCTCTTTTACGAAACCCTCTTGCTGACCCGTACATCCTTGGCATTTCGAGTGGAGCCGGCTTGGGAACTGTCATAGCGGTTATCAGCGGAATTAACTGGACGCTGTGGGGACGGTCACCAATAGCACTTTTTGCATTTGCAGGGGCACTCGGGACTGTCTGGTTAGTGTGGTTTATCAGCCGGCTGACAGGAAAATTCCACGTCACCGGCCTGCTTCTTGCAGGAGTCGTGGTAAACGCTTTCTTTTCAGCAGTGATTATGTTTTTGACGTCGGTAGCTAAAGGCCAGGAAATACACGCAACCATATTCTGGCTGATGGGCAATATGACAGAAGAGGATTTTTTCGTGCTGTGGATGGGAGCTGGATGTGTTCTGGTAGGAATTTTAATACTGTTTAACATAAGTCCGCAGTTGAATGTCCTTAGCTTCGGCGAGGAAGATGCTAAAAGTATTGGTGTGAACACAGCCAGAATCCACACAATTGCCTTTGCAGTCGCAGCATTTATGACCGCCGTTGCTGTCAGTCTTAGCGGACTGATAGGTTTTGTTGGACTGGTTATACCCCATGGAGTACGATTAGTATTCGGGCCAGACCACCGTCAGCTATTTCCCTTAAGCAGCATTATCGGTGCAATATTTTTGGTGGCTGCTGATACGCTGGCACGCGTTATCATCGCTCCTGCACAGTTACCGGTCGGTGTTTTGACAGCCATCGTAGGCGGACCTTTTTTCCTGGTCCTGCTGATTAAATATAGTAAAAAAATAGGCTGGTTGGGATGAGCGCTATTGAAGTTGATAATCTAAGTTTCGGCTATACTCCGCAAAGCATGATTTTGAAAGATATTAGCTTTGACGTTAAGTCGGGGACATTCCTGGCTATAGCCGGGCCAAATGGAGCAGGTAAGAGCACACTTCTTAACCTGATGTGTGGAATACTAATATCCAAATCAGGTACCATAAGGATCGACTCAAAAACGATAGAATCATACAAAACCGAAGCCCTTGCCAAAAAAGTAGCGGTAGTTCGACAGGAATTTGTCCCGGTATTCGGCTTTTCGGTAATCGAGACGGTTTTAATGGCAAGAACACCCTATTTTAATACTTTTGGATTTGAGGATAAAGCTGACAAGCAGATAGTCAATGAAGCACTCCAAGCAACTGATACTACTCGGTTCGCAATGCGTCCGCTCGGAAACCTGAGTGGCGGTGAACGGCAGCGGGTCTTTATTGCACGGGCGCTGGCTCAGGACACTCCTATTTTACTTCTCGACGAGCCTACAAGCTTTCTCGACTTAAAGCATCAGGTCAAAATATATGATTTGCTCAAATCAGCACAACTTGAAAAAGGTAAAACAATCGTAGCAGTAACACACGATATTAACCTTGCAGCTCAATATTGTGATGAAATTCTGCTTCTCAGAGAACACACCATCAGCCCGACAGAGCTACAAAACAATAGCCAAACCGACCAAAATTACTACATCGGCAAAACTAAGGATATATTCACACCGGAGCAGGTAGAAAAAGTCTTTGGCGTCAGGACCTTCGCCGGTACGGTCGGACAGGAAAAATTCTTCATTCCTCTGGGTAAATTGGCAAAAGACACCACCAAAATCAACGATAAACCAAATAGCAGCCCATCAAAATGATCTTACATTTCCTACCCCTAACTGCTTACTATTCAAGAACATAGATTCAGGAAGAGTAGGCCGACCGGATAATTTGGTCATGATTAATAAATTTGGCGGTTTGAGGCCATAATTTTAGGCTAAAGAAGTGTTGTACTTTGTACACTGTTAAATGTTATAATATTGTGTTCAGCTCATATACCAGAAAATATTACCAGTAGGTTAGGTAAAAAAAGTGGCAAAAAAGCACAAAAAGATATCTAAGCAAAAAACAAGCTTAAGCCGAACAAGGAAGTCTCGCTTATCTGCAGCAAATATTGAACACTTTAAACAACTGCTCTTGGAAAAGCGCAGGGAAATCTTGAAAAACGTAAATGAAATCGAAGATGAAGCCTTGAAGAAATCTCGGCTTGATGCAACCGGAGACCTGTCAAGCATGCCGATACACATGGCTGATCTTGGAACCGATAACTTTGAGCAGGAGTTTGTTTTGGGATTGATGGATAGCGAAAGGAAGCTGCTGCATGAGATCGATGATGCACTGCAACATATAGAGGAGGGAACTTACGGCATATGCGAAGGCACGGGCAAGTCAATACGAAAAGCTCGACTTGAAGCTCAGCCATGGGCCAGATATTGCGTTGAATATGCTCGAATGTTGGAGCAAGGTATCGTACAAAGGGAAGAGTAGCCAATAGTAGAATCGCAATTGTATGTAAATATGGGCAGACTACGAGGGCACTGCAAGAGCTAATGCTAACTGTGACATTCACCTCTGCCACTGCTAAGCAGGTAAGACAAACTCAGAAAATCCATACTAAGTAGTTGAGCGAGACAGCGACTTTTAAATTCTTCAAGGTTCCATTATCATTCATAAAATATGGCTGGCAGAAATACATACCATTTTACGCTTAAAGCGAAGAATAATGTTTAAACATGAAACGTAAATGTCCAATCTGTAATAAAATTATTATAGAATCCCCGCAGGCACATCCTGAAACAGCTGAATACTTTCCTTTTTGCTCGATGCGATGTAAACTAGTGGATTTGGGTGCCTGGCTGAATGCCGAGTACAAGATAATTTCCGAACCTCAATTGCAAGAACCTATCGAGCCTCCGGGTAACTTATCACAGAACTCTTCCGGTAAGTGTTAATATAATATACGAGAATAAAATATTATGAAAATTGTTGAAACCGACCGATAATAAGCTATAAATAGTTAAATCCGTTCTCCTCTAAATCAATAGAAAAAGCAATCTTTCTGAAAGGAAGCAAAATGGTTAACGAAAAAGAATCCTCTCATTTTTTTAACGGTTTGCTTTTCCCAAAGGTATTCCAGACTTTCCGAATGGCTATTCAGCCAAGCAAATTGATGATTGCTTTCCTGGGGGTGACGGTTATATACGCGGCTGGCTGGCTAATGGACATTATATTCACGGCTGCTTCAAGTTCACAAGGCGAAGCTGCTGTATTTTCCGTACTCTGGAATTCCGCCTCACAAAGATTTCATGGTGTGTTAGAATCATTATTCGCATTTAACATGCTTGGTGTAGTTAAAAATATCAGTAGTTGTTTTACAATAATTGGAGAGACATTTAAGGAACATTACATTTATTGTCTTATCTTTTTTGCATTAAAACTTATTGTTATTTCCTTAGCTGGCGGAGCTATCTGCCGAATTGCAGTATTGCAATTTGCACGAGGTGAAAAACCCGGTTTAACCGAAGCACTCTGCTTCAGCACAAAAAAATTCACCAGATTCTTCACGGCACCTCTGGCACCGTTGGGAATAATTATCTTCATTGGTTTCTTCATATTTCTCTTAGGACTTGTAGGCAATATTCCATGGGCCGGCAAGCCGATAATGGTCATCTTTATGCCCTTAGCTCTGATCGCCGGTGGATTAACTGCAGTTGTCTTAATCGGAACCATTGCAGGATTTAACCTGATGTTTCCAGCAGTAGCATACGACGATGCCGATTGTTTTGATGCCATAAGTCGTTCTTTCAGTTATGTCTTTGCAAAGCCATGGAGAATGGGCTTCTACACCTTCACTGCCGCGGTTTATGGGGCAATCTGTTATATATTTGTTCGGCTGTTCGCCCTTTTGCTGCTTTTGGTCGCCCACTTTTTTTTGCAATTAGGTATTCTGGGTGATAACAGCAAGCTCAATGAAATATGGCAAGAAACCCCAACATTCACTCACCTAATCGTTCAACCGAATTGGTCAGCACTTAGCGGGTTGGACTCATTCGCAGCCTTCCTCGTATATCTATTACTGTTAGCTGCTATTTTATTAGTAGTTGCCTTTGTAGTAAGTTTTTATTTTTCCGCCAATACCATAATCTATTCACTAATGAGAAAGGCTGTTGACAACACCGCTTTAGAAGATGTTTATGTAGTATCCGAGCAAGGCAGCATTGAGCCAACTATAACTGAACCAGAGTCAGAAGCTCAACAGACATCGGACCCGGAAGAACAACCAGATTCACCATCCTCGTCGGATTAGCAATATAAGCATTCTATGTTCATACGCCAAAAAATTCAGGAAAGACGCTAATCTGACAACAGAGGCAAAAATGCAGATTTGTTAAGCTTCACTTAGCAGCAATACGAACCACAGTTACAGATTGCCAAAAAATACACAATATTGAATGGAGGGCATATATTGCTGCCTATTGCTCTTAACGAGGTGGGGATTTGTCCTCCTTTTATATATACTTAGGAGAAAAACAAGCCCCCCTGCAAAACATAGTGTATCATAATTCCCAAATTATCCCAATGAACTTTATTTTTCGCCTGAAATTAAGAGTTGAATTTGCAAAAATCAACTGGGACAAAGCTCGAATGCTTTGATCTAAATTCTAATAACAAAATGTCTAAGCATAGATTACAAAAAATTTTGGCCTCGGCTGGTGCCGGCTCACGCAGGAAATGCGAAGAGCTAATACTCAACGGAGTCGTTCAAGTAAATGGTAAGGCAGTTATTGAGCTGCCGACTTTTGTTGACCCACAAGAGGATATCATAACTGTAAACGGCAAAAAAATTCGGCCGGAAAAAAAAGTGTATTTCCTTTTAAATAAGCCCAAAGCTGTCATTTGCACCAACTCAGACCCCTTGGGAAGAAAGAAAGCAATAGATTTTATTCCTGTCCGTGAACGTATTTTTTGTGCAGGCAGACTCGACGCCGATACAACAGGTATAATCATTCTTACTAATGACAGTGAACTGGCAAATAAATTAACGCATCCAAGATATGGAGTATCTAAAACTTATGTGGCAAAGATTAAAGGCCGGATCAACAACGAGTCAGTGGAAAAACTAAAGAAAGGTATTTGGCTGGCTGAAGGTAAAACTTCCGGAGGTGCAGTGAAGATATTAAACCGTGGCCATGAAGAATCGTTGGTTGAAATTACTATTCGTGAAGGTCTTAATCGCCAGGTTCGCAGAATGTTAGCTAAACTGGGTCTGTCTGTGTTAGCTCTTAAAAGAACGCGCATCGACAATCTCACCACACAGGGCCTTGGTATAGGAAAATTCAGAACGTTGACCGAAGCTGAAATCGCATACCTGTGCCGTCAGGCATCCCCAAGCGGAAAAAAAGACAAATATAAAAGCAAAATAGCTCTCCGAAAGGAGTCCCTAGGACTGCCACAGGTAAAGAATGAAACGTAAGACATATTCTACAAAAAGAGACATCAAA
>CAZVUF010000042.1:8922-14471 GCA_964629355.1 uncultured Pirellulales bacterium
CTGCCACAGGTAACCGGCTGGCGTCTCTGGCTTTTTCGCATCATCGCCTTTACTATTATTCCGGCTCTTCTGCTCTTATTGTTGGAGATTTCTCTTCGCATGGTCGGCTATGGCTTTCCTCCAACCACAACCGTCAAATGTGCCGTAAGGCATCCCCAAGCGGATAAAATCAACTGCCGTCAGGCATCCCCAAGCGGAGGCACAGCCTCTGCCGTTAGGCATCCCCAAGCGGACTACCGTAGCAATGCCAAATTTGCCTGGCGGTTCTTTCCCCCAAATATCGCACGGGAGGCCCACCCGTTTGTTTTCCCCATGGACAAATCAAACAACACCTATCGAATCTTTGTGACGGGAGCCTCCGCTGCGGCTGGCACGCCGGATGGAGCATTCTGTTTCGGACGAATTCTGCAGGTGATGCTCCATAAGGAGTATCCAGAAGCACATTTTGAGGTCATTACCACCGCGATGCCAGCCATAAATTCTCATGTAGTACTTGATATCACAAAAGATTGCGCCCATCACCAGCCTGATTTGTTTGTTGTATACATGGGTAACAATGAAGTGGTTGGTCCATACGGCGCCGGGACCGTTTTTATGCCGCTTTCGGACAGTTTACCTTTTATTCGTTTTGACATGGCCCTTAAAGCCACCAGAATAGGGCAGATGCTGACAAATTTACTGGGATTTGTAAGTCCCCAAAAGAATGCTCCTAAGATCTGGCGCGGGCTGGAAATGTTTCTCGAAAAACAAATCCGGGCCGAAGATTCCAGTCTGGAAACCGTTTATCGACATTTCCTAAGAAACCTCGAAGATATAAGCTTTTTTGCCCATAAAAGTAAAGCCAGGATAATTTTTTGTACGGTAGGCAGCAACTTGAAAGACTCGCCGCCTTTTGCTTCACTGCATAGACCGGACTTAACCGAAGTAGAGCGGAAAAATTGGGATAATATTTACCAACAAGGAATAGAACACGAGTCAGCCGGTGATTATGCCGGAGCGTTGCTACAGTACTTAGCGGCTGCCGAAATTGATGACGGCTATGCTGACCTTCAATTTCGCATGGGTCGTTGCTATTGGGTAATGGGCGAACATGACAAGGCAAAAGAGAAATTTGTCAGAGGACGTGATTCAGACACGCTTAGGTTTCGCGCTGATACCCGGATAAACCAAATTATTCGGGACACAGCCGGCAGCAAGGAGGCTGAAGGTATTTATTTAGTGGACGCAGTTAAGGTTTTTGAAAAAAATAGTCCATACGAAACTCCTGGAGAGGAGCTCTTTTATGAGCACGTCCACATGAATTTCACCGGCAGTTATCTTCTGGCTGAGGCGATCTTCAAACAGGTGGAAAAAATACTTCCGGAGCGTATAAACCGTTATAAGACAGAACAACAATTTCTCACTGAAGCAGAATGTGCACGATATTTAGCGTACACAAATTGGGACCGATACAAGATTGCTGGTGAAGTTCTAAATGGCTATATAAAACAAGCGCCGTTTACTAACCAGCTTTATCATAACCAGCGAGTCACACAGATGGAGCAAAAACTCAATACCCTTAAAGTATGTCTTTCCCCGGAGGCTCTTAATGAAGCCCAAGCTAAGTATCGCTGGGCGATTGAGCAAAGTCCCTCGGACTGGTGGCTGCATTGGAAATACGGTGAATTATTGGAAGAGCTGGGCAGCAATAATGCTGCCGCCGAGCAGTACTGTTTGGTTCTGAATATCGTGCCGCATCGTTACGAGGCGTATGCCAAATTGGGTCTTTTATCCGGAAAACAGGGAAACTTAGATGTAGCAATAACCCAAAATCTTGAGGCGGTACGAGTCAATCCCATATATGCCGATGCACACTTCAATTTAGGATTGGCATACCAACTCCAGGACAGGCTCGACAGGGCTGTTGAGCATTATTCTAAAGCGATTCAATTCAAGCCTAATTACGCACAGGCATATAATAACCTGGCAGTAGTGCTGTTCCAACAGGGCAAGATAGGCGAAGCAGTAAAAACATATCGCAATGGTTTAAAATTCGTACCCGATGATTTGGACCTGCATTACAATCTGGGGCTTATGCTGGAACAACAAGGACACAGAGACGAGGCGGTAAAAGAGCTTCGAGCCGCTTTACAGATAGACCCTAATTCCGTCAAGACACATAGAGCACTAAGGGCTATCCTGAAAGAACATGATTGAAAGAATCCCAAATGTGTGCCAGGCGGAGAAAAGAATCTAAAAAGTATTCTAAAAGTAACATCAAACAGCACAAAACCAGAAAGCACTGGTCAGCGGGCAAAACGATTGTGTCCAAAACTTCTAAGTATCGAGACAAACGCGAAGATATCAGAGAATTACCAAAGAAGCGAATAACCGGCTGGCGTCTCTGGCTGTTTCGCGTTACTGCTCTTACCGTTATTCCAGCTTTGCTATTTTTGCTGCTGGAGGTGGGGCTTCGCCTAACCGGTTACGGCTTTCCTGCTGATGCGATGATCAAATACAAGATGAAAGGCAGAGTATTTTATTGTGACAACGTCAAGTTCTGCTGGCGGTTTTTTCCGAAAGAAATTGCCCGAGAATTTAACCCATTTAAACTTTCTTCGGTTAGATCAGAAAATGCTTATCGAGTTTTTGTCTTAGGCGCATCCGCAGCCCAAGGTGAGCCGGACGGAGCCTTTGGTTTTGGACGTTTCCTGCAGGTAATGTTGCAGAATAGATATCCGGAAATAAATTTTGAAGTTATCATAGCCGCGACGGCAGCTATAAATTCTCATGTAGTCGTAGAAATAGCAAAAGATTGTGCGCGACACGAACCGGATTTGTTCATTGTATACCTCGGTAACAATGAAGTAACCGGCCCATACGGAGCAGGTACAGTCTTTGCGCCGCTTTCGCCGAGCTTGTCTGTTATCCGCATGGGCATTGCCGCTAAAGCTACGAGGTTGGGACAACTGCTAACGAGCCTTATCGAATGGGCAGGTACCAAAAAAGATAAACCAACGATATGGCGTGGATTAGAGATGTTCCTTGAGAAACAGATTCGTGCTGATGATCAGCAATTGGAGATAGTTTATCGACATTTCAGAAGGAATCTTCAAGATATTGTACAGATTAGTCGCAACTCTGGAGCGAAGGTAATTGTCTGTACTGTTGGTAGTAATCTTAAAGACAATCCACCTTTTGGGTCATTGCATCGGTTGGATTTGACCGAGGCAGAGAAGGCAAAGTGGGATGATATTTACGCCCGAGGAGTGGAGTATGAATCTGCAGGCAGATATGCCGAGGCGGTGGAATGTTATCTTTCGGCTACTGAAATAGACGGCACTTACGCAGACCTTCAGTTTCGCCTTGGCCGTTGCTATTGGGCCCTGGAAGACTATGAAGCGGCACGGCAAAGGTACATAAAAGCGCGCGAACTGGATACGTTGCGGTTCAGAGCAGATGGACAAATCAATGAAATCATTAGCAGTGTGGCGGATTCATGGACCGGCAAAGGTGTTTACCTAGCGGATGCTGTTAGGTCATTTGAAAGAAACAGTCCACATGAAACTCCCGGTGAGGAACTCTTCTATGAGCATGTGCACCTGAATTTTCAAGGTAACTATCTGCTGGCTAAGACTATACTTGAGAAGGTAGAAGAGCTACTTCCACAAAGGGTAACAGCTCATCGAGCCGATGATTCTTTACCTTTAACGCAGACCGAGTGTGCCCAACGCCTGGCTTATACAGAGTGGGACCAATACGTGATTACCGATGAGGTTCTTAAAAGATTTATTATGCAGCCGCCGTTTACTAATCAACTATATCACGAAGAACGGCTCAGAATAACGGATCAAAAGTGCAAGATTCTGAAGACTAATATCACTCCAGATGCGCTTGAAAAAGCGGCTGCCCAGTATCGCCAGGCAATTCAAAACTCCCCCCAAGATGTGTACCTGAAATGGAAATACGGTAGGCTTCTATTTGAAGATTTGAAAGACTACAAAGTCGCAGCCGAACAGTTTCGGTTGATAAAGAGCTTCATACCGCACTCCTATGTAGCCTACGATACATTGGGCTCAGTATTGCAAGTAACAGGCGACATTAATGCTGCTACAACTAACTATTTAAAAGCAATACAAATAAAGCCCACCTGCGGTGACGCATATTATTACCTCGGAGGGATTTACCAAAAACAAGGTAACACCAAAAAGGCCATAAAGTATTATTCAAAAGCTACAAGGTTCTTGCCTAATCATGTCCTCGCATACAACGATTTAGCACAGATACTTTATCATCAGGGTGAGATTGACAAAGCAATCGAAGTATGTCGCAAGGGCATATTGTTTATACCGGATAGTTCCCTTCTGCACTGCGGTCTTGGTATTCTTTTACACAAGAAAGGACATAAAGACGCAGCAGTTAAAGAGCTTAATATTTCTCTTGAGTTAGACCCCAATTCTACGACGACACGTAAAATACTGGAGACTATGTTGAAAAGTTCCTCAAAGTAGAATTGTGACTATAAGAACAACAAAGCATTACAGTTGGAGCACCGCCTTGTGGAAATCCTCATGTAGGATCTTGCTTCTCAGAAAAGCGGATAAATAAATGGTGCTATAGCTGTTCCGCCCAACAGTATAAGCAAGCCAAAAAGCAACAGCATAATCAGTATTGGTAACAGCCACCACTTTTTGTTGTGTTTAAGGAAAAACCAGAACTCTATTAGCAGCGATGGACGCTTACTTTGGGCAAGTTCGCTGAATTGTTTTGACTTTTTGCTGCCAGACTTTTCAGACATCTACTTTCTCCGGTCTCAGAATTGCTGAAAATAACGGTCAAGACTATCAGGCGGTTCATAAGGAACCCAGTAACTTTTCGTCGCAGGCTCGAACTTTCGATTTAGCGTGTCACGACCTATCAATCTAAAGAAAAGGGCCAGCGGTGTTAGCAGTAGAAAGTAAAATACAGCTAAAAGTATAAAGCTAACTACTAAACCTATCGGCAGTGTTATGGTCGTCAGGCCAATGTAAATTACTCTGGTGAGTCTGGCAGAGATTCTACTGATTAAAAAGACAGCGCAGCCGGCTGAGAAGATAACCAGTAGCCAAGGTGGGCCAAGACCTTTGAGTAAATAAAACAGTAAATCGATAGCCATCGAGGCTATCAAGGCACCTGTACCGAAAGCCCGCAATTGTTTATTGTCAGGGTGCCAGTTTATTTCAACCAGTGACACTAAAAAAATTATCTCCTTTCTGCGATTTAATCCAACTCAAACTGAGCCTTGTATTCATCAATCTCGTGCTGTTTTGCCTGCGGTTGCTCTTCTTTGTAGAGCAGATAATTTTCGAGTACTAAAACATCCATATTTGTAGCCATAAAACAACGATAGGCATGCATCGGCGAGCAAACGATCGGCTCACCACGAATATTAAAGCTGGTGTTGATAATAGCTGAGCAGCCTGTCCTGGCCTTGAACACATTTAAAAGACGGTGCATCTTCGGATGACGTTCAGCATCAACGGTCTGGATACGGGCCGAGTAATCCACGTGAGTGATTGCCGGTACAACAC
>CAZVUF010000043.1:0-14353 GCA_964629355.1 uncultured Pirellulales bacterium
ATGGGCATATTAATGCCCGCGTTACAGGGTGTGAAGAACCAGGCAAGAACGATAGCCTGCCAGGCAAACCTACGCGAATGGAGCCTTATCTGGTCGATGTATACCAATGATAACAATGGTTATTTTGATGTAGGTCTTGGAGGTGAGAGCGAAACGGGCAGAGACAGATGGACGTATACACTACGTGACTACTATAAAGACCCCAAGATGGGTTTATGCCCTACGGCCACAAAAACTTTAAGCGAAGGAGGCGTAAATCCATTCGCGGCCTGGGGCAAATTTACCGACGGTGCCTACGCCAGCTATGGAGAAAATGAGTGGCTTTGTAATCGAGGGGCTGGTGCTATTGGTGGCAACTTAGAGAACTACTGGAAGAAAATTGATGTTAGACCTGCTGAAAATATACCGATTTTTCTTGATTGCTTTTGGTATGATGTTTGGCCGTTCGATATTGATCGACCTCCAGATTATGATGGATCTAAGGAAGGTTTCACTGGTAGTAATGAAATGAGACGTGTCTGTCTTAACCGACACAAGGCAGCGGTAAATTGCGCTTTCCTGGATTGGTCTGTCAGAAAGGTAGGACTTAAAGAGCTGTGGACATTTAAGTGGCACCGTAATTTCGATGTAAACGGTATGTGGACCGTTGCCGGCGGTGCCCAGCCAAGCGACTGGCCTGAATGGATGAGAGGTTTTAAGGATTACTAAAAGATAAACAATATAAAAAGGCCGGTCTCCCACACACCGGCCTTCTTTATTAATCACTGCCCAGAGCTGCTCAGTCACATATCTGTCAGACATAAAACTAAGCACAAAAAGCACAGGATTAATAGATAATAGCGATTGCTTCCTCTATCTGCTTGATGACATTGGCAATTTCTGAAAAGTCGGAAATACAGCCATCGAAGCCTTTTCTCTGCAACGCAGCAGACTCAGAAACGTTTAGATTATTTGCAAGTGCTATCACTTTGATAGTCTGCAAATCTTCATTTGCACGAATACTTCTGCAAATGCCTGCTGCATTTATATCTTCAGCCAAGAGATTTACTAATAAAACGTGTGGTACAAATTTCTGAACAGTTGCACCGGTTTCAAAATTGCTCCGAACGGTTTGCACATCGTAACCGGCTTTGGTCCTCAAAGTCTCGGCTAAAACAGAAGACACTTCCTCGTTACTATCCACTATCAGGATGCGGATTTTACCAACTGGCAGCCCCTCCGTAGGCATATTATGTGCCTTCATAAAGCGGATTAGCTCGCTCAGTGGTATTCGGCGATCTTTGCTGCCAGGTATGCGATAACCCTTTAACTGGCCGGTGTCAAACCACTTCGAGACAGTTCGTGGAGCAACGTTGCAAATCTTAGCTACATCACCCGTCGTCAGTACATTCTTTCCTTTTGCCATTTCTTTCAGCTCCGTTACTTATGGTTTTCACACCGTATCGTACCTTATTTCGGCCTGAAACCAGAGGCTATTTAATACCAGAAGCGTAATTTCTGCGCTTATGCCTAATTAACAACTATTTTTGATACGCAACGTCCTATAAGCATTTAACATTTTCTATCTTTCGCTTTCCTAAAAGTAACAATAGCAAACACACGAAAATGTTTTTGATTTATCAACCATAAACAGTACAATTCAGGCTTGAAAACTATTTAGGTTCTTTTTGGCAATGGAATTTACTATGCGGATATATCTGTCCCGGCCGGAAATTACAGAAACAGAAATCGAGGCGGTTCGTGCGGTACTTAGAAGTCCAAACCTGTCGCTTGGCCCGAAAGTAGCGGAATTTGAACAGGCATTTGCCAAATATATCGGCACAAAACGAACTGTGGCCGTCAATAGTGGTACGAGCGGCTTATTCTTGTGCATGTTGGCACTGGGAATCGGCCAGGGCGATGAAGTTATCACTACGCCATTTACTTTCATTGCTTCAGCGACTTCTATTATGATGACCGGCGCAAAACCGGTCTTTGTTGATATCGACCCGGTAAGCCTAAACATCGATCCTTCAAAAATAGAGTCAAAAATTACCGAAAAAACAAAAGCCATTCTGCCGGTCGAGGTGTTCGGCAATCCTGCTGGTTTTGATAAGGTCTGCGAAATTGCACAAAAACATAATTTGAAGGTTATTGAAGACAGTTGCGAGGCACTTGGCTCTGCGTTGAATGGGAAAAAGGCAGGCACATTTGGCACAATGAGTGTCTTTGGCTTTTACCCAAATAAGCAAATAACAACCGGCGAAGGTGGTATGATTTTGACCAACGACGATGAACTGGCGGATATATGTTTGTCACTTCGTAATCAAGGCAGGGGCAAAGATGATAGTTGGCTATGCCATACACGGTTAGGCTATAATTTTCGACTTAGTGACATCAATTGCGCACTGGGTATCGCGCAGCTCGAGCGAATTGAGCAAATCAAGGCCAAACGCCGACAGGTCGCAAGGTGGTATCAGGAAATGTTTACAGATGATGACAGATTGATAGTTCCCACTGAGCAGAATGGCTGCGACGTTAGCTGGTTCGTATTCGTTGTTAGGCTAACGGATGGATTTTCCGCCCAGCAGCGCGACAGAATTTTAGAAGAAATGAAAAAGAGGGGCATTCAGGTCGGAAATTATTTTCCGCCGGTGCATTTACAGCCTGTAATGGTCGAGCAGTTCGGCTATAAACGCGGCGATTTCCCCATCACTGAATCTGCCAGCGATCGTACAATTGCCTTGCCATTTTACAACGATCTGACTAAAGACGAAATCGCAATCGTCTGCAGGACACTCAAAGAAATTCTTGATAAAGAACCATCTACAGCATCTTATATCTCGTGAAACGTCACTCGCCGTTCGTCGCTCGTATGTCGTTTTGTGAATTATCTTCCTCTCAGCCATTGTTCGCAGAAGAGTATCAGATCACTAATTCCGATGACATTATTTTTATCAAGATCGGCAGGAGTATTTCCTCCTTCCGGAATCATCCAGAATTGAGCTAAGTGGCTGAAGTCCTCCAGCCCAACTCCATCCGGACAAAGCCAATCAGCCTCTGGAATCTGCCAAGTCAGCCGCGGATAATTCGTGCCCTCACAAATCGACCAAATATCATCAGTTCCGTTTGCTGTCTCACCGACAAAATCCCAACCCTCAGAAGTAAAGGTGCTTAATGTCTTCATTTCTGTCGTTGTTTTACCCGTCCCACCGTAACTGATAGTTTGACCAGTAGTTTCGACATCCCAGAAACATGCGCTGATACTATCTCTAAATCCCCATCCAATAAGGCCGTGAACATTAAATCCACTTACTAAACCAGTAGCGTAACAAGCGGTGATGCTACTATAAAAAGAACTTCCAACCAGTCCGCCAACATCATCAATTCCTTTTACACCAACCATGGCATAACTATCAGTAATGCTGCTAACTTCACTTAATCCAACCAGGCCGCCAACAACTCGGTCACCATCGACTGAGCCATTAGTATAACAGGCAGTGATGCTTCCTTCATTCCATCCCACCAAGCCGCCGACAAAATCTCTACCGGTAACTGTAATATTCTCTACGCCCAAGTTGCGAATCTGGGCATCATTTTCTACATTACCGAACAGTCCGATACAATTGTTGTCAGGCATATTTACATCTGCGTTGCGTATGATATGGCCTTTGCCATCAAAGAAGCCGTTAAATTTTTTGCTACTATTACCAATAGGTATTATTGAAATACCCTTCAAGTCCAGGTTGGCCGTCATGATAAATTTTTTGTTCCAATCGGCCGATGTCTTTATCAAAGTTTGCCAGTCAGAAACATTAGCTATTTGGTAAGGATTTGTGTACGTTCCAGAACCGCCGGAATACTGGGCCAAAGTGCCCGAAGCAAAAATGAGTAAAAAAATCAGGACTATCCAGAAAATAAAACCAGACTTATACATTTCTTGCCCTCCTAAGTAAGTCAAACCTCTTTGCCCTTCTCATTATTTATGAGATTTCCAAATAATGTCAGCTTGGATGCTCCGCTTTGCCTGAAAATAGAATATACAATTTATTTTGAAAAATCAATGTTTTTCTAACCTCGATTTCAGGTCAAAATGTGAGTGGTTATGTATGTCGGTTCCTTCAGAGATTTTTGGCCAGTCAAATATGCCTTGCCTTCATCTAAAATAACTAATATGAATCACTTTGCTTGTCATTTTTCAGTTTGGCATTTGCGGTTTTTTATCTTAAATTTATAGTAGAGATGCAAGGAACGGCTGGGGGGGAATGACCGATAAAACCACTGTTTGAAATGGGGGGAGTTAATGAGAGGTCTTGCCACAAAACTGGTATTTTTTCTGATAATCTACTTCGCAGGTTTTGCAACAGCAATCTATATGCTGGCACCTGTGCCTAAAAGCCAGGCTCGTCAGTCTCATAAGGAAGGCTTCGTATATTCAGCTTTAAAGTCGGACGAGTTTGCAAAATCTTTCAACCAGAAGATGCACCAGTGCATTGATTATAGCAAAAATGCCGCCGATAAGGCGGACAAATTTATAAAGCAAAAGCTAACCGAAAAGTAAGTCCTATCTGGGGACCGAACAACAATTTATTTCACTGTTCGGAGGGGTGGACATGTAGTTCCGCTTGTGGCGGATTGGCCGTGGGTAGCCAAAACCCACGGCCATTTTTTTGCGCTGCGAAGAAAATGCTGCCGCACAAATTACCTGGCAATGTTCTTTTCAACGTTACAAGTCAAGCTTTGGTCAATCGACAACCCCCTTTTCCTTCGAGCCGATGATAAAGCAGCGTAATTTACCCTCCATATGATAGAACTTTATCATCGGTGTGGTCGGCTCGGTCTTGCCATCGGTGTACACGAACCGGCATGGGACATACCAGAGTTCTTCTTCCTGGTACGGATCTCCGGTAATAGGCAATTCCGCGACCCATTGCCCGCTTTGCTTCATCGCCTTGATTTTGTCCCAAATCCAGTCCGGGTAAAGGCGGAAGAATAGGTCGAGACTCTTTAGTTTAAGAATGTCCAACTCAATCAGGGCCTTTGCGGTCTGTTTAACAATCTCGAGGCACGCTTGCTCCCGGGTCATGCCGTCGGCGATTAGTCCGGAATCCGGATCGACCATGCAATCAACTTCATCTTTAACAATCACAGCATCGGCTGGCATTTCGAAGATACCTTCCGGTGGCTGCTTATTATAGCGAACCTTTGTAAGGTTCTTGACCGCAAGTGTCTTTCTCATCATTTCCATTGACGCATCATCTCTGATAGTCGAGAAACCAAGAGGTAGTTTCGTTCCCGGGTCAACAAGAAACATCTTCTCCCTTTTTGAAGTTTTAATGTGAACCACGATAAGCTCCCTGTCAGTCCCCGGAACCTTTTCATTGTAGATTTCGACCGAGTCCGTATCACTAGCTTTTTTGACAGCATCCTCGAAAAAGCTGCCGAACTTGATAAACCAATCTTTGTCCCTTTCATCTCGACGTGCTAAGTGAACGGCCTTGGTCCGCTTATTGAGCCCAAAAACTCCCTGAGGGCTACAGATCTTGCACACATTATGGCCTGTTCTTCCAAGCCAAATATGTGTAGGTTTGTCCGGATCGCCGGCAAACTTCATCCAGCATTCAAACTCTCCTTGCTTGTAGAACTCACCCTTCATGTAAACGGTTTCTATCTTCTTTATGGCTTCTATGGTCTGCTCGACAGCGTAAGCAGGTGTCGCTCCATGGTCGAGTATTGTAGATAGCCCAAGAATAACTGCGATAATTATCACCGCCGCAGCGGCGAATTTTATTATTTTACTCTTCATAGTCGCTCTCCATATTGTAGGCTCTAAAACGTTTGTATTTGCCTTATTAGATTTCTCAAGAGCACCAAAAGCATCATCTAAAACTTTTTTGTCCATTTCGACACTGGTTGTTACTGATGACTTCTTCGTCTCATAAAAATTCTTTATCTGTTTTTCTATATTCTCTGCAGGTTTCATTTTGTTACCTCACCATTTAAGATTAACTGCAGTTTATTCAGTCCGTAACGGTACCGACTCTGGACTGTATTAATTGAGACACCCTGAGACTCGGCGATTGCCTTAAACTTCAGCCCGCTATGCAGATGCAGGATTATCACCTCGCGTTGCTCATATGGAAGCTGGCCGACAGCATTGCCAAGTCGCTGTGACTGCTCAGCCGACATCACCATCTCATCCGGTACACTACAAGATGTATCAGCTACATCCAATTCACTCAGCCCATTGGTTCGCTTCTGCTGTGTGTGTAGATTTCGCACACGATTGGCTACGCTGGTCAGCAAATAGCCCTTTAAGTTTGTTCTTAACTGAAGTTTACCCGCAAATTCAGCAAATGTCACAAAAACATCATGTACAACATCCTCAGCGGTATGAACATCATTCAATAAGGCAATGGCTAATGCTAACAAATCATCTTTGTATTTTTCATAGATGTTTAGCAGGGCATCTTTACTGCCATGCTTTAATTTCCAGACAAGCAGCTTATCTTCGAGCATTTTTGGTGCACCTAATCATTCTCAAACTAACGATTATCGCTAATATGACAATCATTGTAGCAATTTTAGTTTAAGTAATACTGAATTTTTCTGCCAGATTTGATTTTCGAGTGCATAAAAAAAACTGTTTGTAAATTACAAGACAGCGCTAATGGTCTATTGCACATTAAACAGTGAATATCATTCTGAGCGAAGTGAGTAGGTCGGCCGCAGGCAATTGTTGGCTGGCTTTGGGATTTCAATATTTCAATAACACGCTTTTGGCTTATGCACTTTCTTTCTGTTTTGCCAAGACCACCAAGTCGCCGCTCCATTCCGGGATGAACAAGCGGCCGTTCCAGTATTCCATGCCGCAAATCTTAGGAAAGTTCAGGTTCAGCGGATTGGTTTCAGCAGGGCTGTTACGCAAGCCCGGTATCGCATGGGGCTTACCCGCAATGGTTGAAATGATGTTAGTTGACCGCTCCACCATCCGCACTACATGGTTTTGCGTATCGCCGATATAGATATTCCCAGCCTCGTCCAGTGACATTGACCAGGGACCACCGTAACGCTCCGTCGGGCTGTAACCCAGAGTCGCCTTGCGGGCATCACCTCCATCCCCTGAGTACCCGCTTTGGCCGTTGCCGACGATAGTGGAAACAATGCGTTGGCACAAGTCCAATTTCTGAACTGCAAAATTCTTGCTGTCCAGGACGTAGAAGTTTCCATCAGGACCACGCCGCAGATCAAAAATCCAACTGAATTGTGCTTTCTCAAATGGAACGCTTTCAAGCTGGAAATCTGGCTGGACGGTGCCGATAGTCGCAAGAGGCTTGCCTTCGGCGTTAAACTGCCAGACTCGTCCACCTTCAACTTCATTGACCCAGATGTTTCCATCCAAATCGCATTCGCAGTTGCCGATGTCTTTCATACCCATTGAGCGGCCATCAATGAAAACTGATGCTTGCTTGTGCACCAGGTCAATAGTATATACTGCATTGCTTTTGAAACAGGCGACGAGGATTTTCCCGGCAGGTGTCACCTTCAAATAACCCGGCCCACGTAGGTCGGCCGGAATGTGCAAATCGCTCTCGGGTTGGATAGTGGCACCCGCCGACCAGCACAACCGATCGCCAGCACCCAGGCAACCTACCCAGTTATTCCAGTGGTCAATCACATAATAGCGACCGGCGTTATCATGAGAACCAAGCTGTGCGTATCCGCTGCCCCATATTTTTTCTCTCTGAAAATTGATAATTCGTTCAATGCTCCAAGATGTGCTCATTTTCTTTTCCTTCCGTCTTTCACATACTGTGTCAGCCAACGTTGGAACTCAGCAGCGATGATAGAGCGCAGCGGGATCCCCGTCTAGTACAGCGCCTTGTTATGCAATTTACTTCATTTCTCGCAACCTCTAACTGCTGCTTGGATGACAAATCCAGCATTCATTCCTGCGGTGAGATTGATTGCCTCGTTTATAACCTGGTCGGAAATACCTACTTGCTTGGCCGTTTTCACCCGCGCAGCGGTGCAGTCAGGACAGCCTTTAGTTGTAGCCACCGCCAAGCCGATCAGATGTCTTTCTCTTTCGGTTAGTTCCCCATCAAAATGACCACCAAATACTGGGTCCCCTGCATCCGTCTGAGCCTGAATCAAAGAGAAATCAGTATACTTCATATTTTGTCCTTTCTTTTGCATAATGCCGGAACTCACCGGCGTAGCGAAGCTACGTCCGGTAGAGCGATTAGTTATCTTTCCTTCTTTTCCTCTGCTCATATCTCGAATATTGATCCCATTCTACAATAGCGGTTGCCGCCGCTCAGTCGGCCGATCACATCGAATTTAATCGGGTCAACAGTCTTTCCCGCCTCCAAGATTTCGTCTTTGATATGTACTAAGAGGATGGCGCCCAGGACAAGATTGCCCGCACAAGCCCCCTGCCCTACAGTAACGATTCGATCAAGAGAACACTCAAAAGCGACTCTGGAGTCTTTTACACGTGGAGCAGCAACAATCTTCGATGATACAAGCGGAACGCCCGCCTCGGCTGCCTCATTGATTCCATAAGGGAACGTCGTAGATGTTTTAACCATAGCAGAGGCCAGGTCTTGCGATACCATGTTCACAACGAAGCTCCTGGTTTCTTCAATGTTGCGTATGGTATCTTTACGACTGCCGTCCGGACGGTTGACAACCGAAAAACCTAACGTAGCCGGACGCCACGTGATGCCGGTAAAGAAACTGAAGGGTGCCAGATTAATATGTCCCTGTGCGTTGACCGAAGACACCCAGGCAATCGGCCGCGGTATTATTGCACTTGCCAGCAAGTCATGTGCATCACGCATTGCAAGCTTATTGAGATCAATTTCCATGTTTGACTTTTCCTTTCCTTTCGGAAGATAACGATTGCTTTATCCTCGCATTTTATGTCGGCTGGAAGCAAATGTTCCAGTTCCAATTTCTTCTATTATGTGCTACGTTTCGGGATAAAGTGGATGCCGAGGGCCAACCAGTGTCACTTTACCTGGCACTTCACCTGAGAGATTCTCCATATGGAAGTCTAATTGAAATTCGTATCGTTGAGTCCCTTTCAAGGGATGCGCCAGTTTAGCCCAGCCGGGTTGAGTGATGAGGTCAGCGCCAAATTCATCTTGCTTTTTGCAGACAATTTCTGTGGCCTCGCCATCGGAGCGCGCGAAGCACACCGAAAGTTTACTAAACGGCCTGCGCGCCGAAAGCGCTTCGACTATACCAGGGCACATAGCCTCCTCGACTCCGAATGCTACGCTCCGTGACTTCAGCCAGGCACGTTCGTCTTCCGTGAAATTCCCTATGTAGACAAGTTGGACGTGGAGAACCTCCTTCACAGGAATTGGGACCGAACAAGGCTTTTTCATCTTCTATCTCCAAAACACCATATATATGTTTTCTACCTATTCTTTTTAAGATGCAAAATTGCAATATAACACTCCATCCCCTAACATCATATAATAAAACTTCCTGCCAACGATTTAGCTTGAATTTTCAGATCACACGGGATGCTATATGTTTTACATATTTATGGCTTTCAATCTGGTATTCAAAAGCCTTATGTCCGCCTGCTTTTCGCGATCAAGGTAGCCTTTTCCAATGAGCCGTCAATTTAATTTTCACCCTCTAACTCGTACAATTCATAACCACAGATTACACGGATTACACTGATGAAATCCGCCAAATCCTTGAAGGACCCCGCAGAGCGAGAATTTAAATCCGCTGTTGAAAAACTATGAACTAAATGCTATACGCTAAATGCTATGAATAAGTTATACGGTTTGATATTTGATGTTGATGGGGTGATTGCCGATACCGAGCCGGTAAATGCCAAAGTTACAATCCGTGTATTTGAGGATATGTTCGGCTTAAGAGGCGTCAAGCCGGAGGATTTTGCAGCCGGTATCGGCAGAGGCGCCGAAAAATACATTAAGGCAGCAGCCGATGTGCACGGCCTGCAATTAACCGATGAGCAGATAGAAGCTGCGGCTCAGTTGCGTGAGCAGTATCTGATAAAAGCGATGCAGGAAGAACCACTGCCTGCTTTTCCGGGCGTGCCGGAGTTGATAAACGGAGCATTGCAAAGGCAGGACTTTCGTTTAGCCATTGCTACATCTGCAACGTTTGAGCTATCTCGTGCTATTCTTGAATCCGCAAAAGTCCCCTACCAAAAGATGGTTTATGTCACCGGCAGTGAAATCAAGCGAAAAAAGCCCGACCCGGAGCTTTTCTTTGTTGCTGCAAGTCGTATGGGTATTTTACCTGCCAATTGTGTGGTTTTTGAAGATGCTCCCAGCGGCGTACAGGCCGCCAAAGCCGCCGGCGCAAAATGTATCGCCATGACAAACTCCACAACCGCAGCAAATCTCTCTCAAGCTGATTTAATCTGTGATTCTCTGAAACAGATTGACCTCGCCATAATTACTAAACTAATCGAGAAAAATGTTTAGCCCTACGGTTTTACCTGGGGGTTAGACAAATCTATCACTCTTGCGGAGGTTAATTTATTCTTTATTATTTCCGCAGCCAAATTAATCCACTTCCTACACCCATCGAGCACAACGCTGTCACTGCTGGCTACAATCAGTTCGGTTTTTATCAGCTCGGCATCGGGACTGAATAAAAGTTGAATCTCCCAGCCTGCGGTGAGCTTGTCGAATCCATCCCAATTATTTTTTTGAGCTAATTCGCCGATTAGCGTTTTCAATCTGCCGCTGTTGGAAACCGGGCTATCCAACAGCCAGAGGGCTTTTGTTGCGCCAATTTCTTTTAAGAAACTACCTATCAATCTCACAGCAGGTATTGTCTCAGTGACTTTGCGGTATGTCCCGTGAATGCCCGCCAAATCCCGGAAACAGCTGTCCCGACCCTTAAAAATCACTCCCCCACTCATTGCAGCCTCGATGGTTATAAGAATATTGTAGCCGTCAATCGCAATAGACTGGCCGGACAGGTTTTCGATTGGAATGCGACGTTGGTTGCGAGAGGCAAGCTGCTGGTCGGAGCAGGCGCTTCGCATAATGGCTAATCTCTGTCTTTCGGTTAGTGAAAATCTGTCCCCGACTAATTTCAATGCACTTTTTTCCGCATAACCTTTCGTCAGTAACAACGAGAAGTCACTCAGCGCAGCTCGCAAATCGTCGATTTTGTTGTCAGCGAATAATTTGTCATCAGCCGGATGAGGCCCTCTATGAAGTCGCTTATCAGGCATTGAAAACGGTCTCCCTACTTATTCTTGTTTTGTCCAGCCGGTATTAAACTTCCAAATCCCTTCAACAGCTCCTGGCCGAATTGTCCCCCATTTCTCACAACATCTTTAACAAAACCAATCGTACCTTCTTTTATATCTTTAATCGGCGTCTTGGTTATCAGCTTGGCAGGTGGAGAGGACCAATGTCCCCTTATGTAAAATCGGGTAAGCTTGTCTTTCAAATTCAAAAAGGCATCAAGAAACGGCACGCGTCGTGCAAGATCACTTACCTGTTTAAGCGGTACTGCTACAGCATACATCTCGACCTGACCTGTTTGGAGGTTAACTGTCCCGCCTGGTTCAAACTCCACCGCAGCGAAGGGATTAGCTATATGAGCACTTTTAATTGTTACAACGGGTCCGGTCATAGTAAACGTGCTCTGAGCATCGGACATCTTCAAAGGGTCGAGCATTGCCAACCCCATAGCATTAAATAAATGCGGAATTACCGGAAAGACAGTGATATCAGCATCATCGAGAAAAAGCCGTCCATCACCGTTGAGGCTCTGCAAGCCACCTTTGGCAGCAAAGTTATAACTTAATGTGACTAAACCTTTAGTAGCCTTTCTTTTGGCCCCACCCAAAACAGAAGTTAATTGCATCAAACTCATCTCGTAACAAAAAAAATGACCGCTAAATTCTAATGGCTGGTTTTGTTTTGCTTCGATAAATACCGAGCCATCTACTGGGCCGTTACACACAACCGCACTAAAATTATCAACACTAAGACGTTGGCCATCGAGCTTTGCTATCGTGGCTAAATTATTCGCCAGCACTTTGTCTTTAACAAATAGAACACATTCATCGAGTTCAACTCTGCCGCTTGCCTGCAATCCTGACGGCTCATTTAAACAACCGGTTATTGTTAAATCAGCAACCACTTTGCCCTCAGCCGAGGTCTGGGGCTTGCCCAGCGCTGAAAATATAACAGCCGTTTCATGTTTTTTAGCCCTATGGTCCATTTCCAACGAAAGGCTAACCTCAGAAGTGGTCGGTTTCACAATCCCCCTCATGTGAATCCTATTCGCTTCTTCGGGTCTGCTGCGCATTAGTAAAATATTATAAAAACCCTCCTGCTCAGCAGGTTGCAGCAATAAATAGTCACAAGATATTTTCGAGTCTTTAAGATTAGCTATACCTATTGACGCATTTCGGACTACCAGTTTCTGAAGGTTGAAGTATGCGCTCTTTAATCCCGCGGATTCGTTGAAAGAAAACACTATAGGAAATCTGAGCTTACCTCCAGATAAGTTAGGCCGCAACGTAAGCCCTTCCGTTTCTATCCCTGTTAGAACCGGCTGAAAACCAGGCCAGTTTTCAAGAGTTATCTCTGAGGTTTCTGCGATAAACCACTCAAGGTCATTAGCATCCCGGATAGTAAAATTCTCAAGCCATAGCTTTGAGCCATCGAGCCGTATATCCGTGCTAAGGCTGTTCGAGCACATGTTGTCTTCGGATGCAGTAACCCAATCTTTCAACCGGATTAGACCTTTGGGCTGTAGTGTCTTTGGCTTTTTGAGACATCCCACGACCGTTAAATCAGTTGCAAGCCCACCCTGAACTAAGAAACGAGGAATGTTTAGTATTGACAAAACTGTCGTCATCTCGGCTGGACTGACTATCATTTCTGATTGCAATGACAGTTCAAGCTCGGAAGTAGCCGGCTTAAAAATTGCTTTGGCGGTCAATACATTTGAATCAGCGGGTGCTTCCCGCGTTAGCAAAACATTATAATAATCCGGCTGAAATGTAAGCTGCAAACCTAAGTTATTAAAAGTCATCTTTGGACATTCTGGAACAGCCATTCCGACAATAGCATTCCGGATGGTAAGCCTTTGAAGGTCAATATGCTTATTCTTTTTATGCTCAGAACCGACTTTTGGCAAAGCTAATGGCATGCTAAGTCTGCCATCAATCAGAGATGTCTCAAGCTTCAGCCTTGAGACATCGACTTCCGTTAAAACAGACTGTGAACTTGGCCAGTTGGTGAAAGTAAGTATTGAAGTTTTTGCACTAAGCCATTCATGCTCATTGGCATCCTGGATGACAAGATTCTCAAGCGATATTCCATCAGCACCGACTTCGACTGAGGTGCCAAATTTACATACAACTTCTTTGTTCTTCTGCTCTATAATCCAGTCTTTGAGCACGATTGTACCTGTTGGTTGCAATTGCATCGGCTTCTTTATACAACCTTTAACTATCAAATCGGTTGATATCCCCCCTTCAGCCAATAGCCCTTGGATATTCATCGCATCCAACAGCAAACTTGTCTCGAACTTTCCTACTTTGTCCTCAACTTTTAGAGAAAGGTCTACCTTAAGACTTTTTGGATTTAGCGTGCCCTTTGCATAAACGGCATTCACATCATCCGGCGTCCGACGGCTTAGAGAAAAGTTGAAAGAATCTCCTTGTTTAACAGCATCAACACGCAATTTATCAAAAATTACTTCTGTGCTATCTGTTTTATTTATGACAATCGCCAAATTTTGAAGTGCCAGTTTTTGTAAACCAGGGAATTTTCCCCTTTTGGGATGCCAAACAGGAACTGAAAATTTACCATCAGCGAATATAACTTTAAGCTTCGGTGTATTGGCTTGTATTTCCGTCACAACCGGTTTTAAACCGGGCCAACCTTTTAACCCCACTTCTACCGTATTTGTGCTGAACCATTCAATCCCGTTTGCATCACAAATACTCAAATTATCAAATAGAAATCCTGAAGAGCTGATATATAAATCTGTATTGAGCATTCTCTTGGCAACGGGTGCATCAGTCTCTATTACCCAATTACGAAGTTGGATATTACCTTCTGGCTGAAACTCCAAAGGTTCGCCAAGGCAACCTGCAATCGTTAAATCCACAGACACAAATCCCTCGGCTGATACCTTCGGTTTATTCAAAGCGGCAAAAAGCGGAACCATTTCCGTCTTTGTAAATTGATGCTTCATCTGCAAAGAAACATCGAAGTTCAAGTCCTGAATATTAACACTACCGTCAGCGAGCAAAACCTCTGATTTGTCAGAACCAAGCCGTTTCAGTGAAAATTCATAATTCCCGTTTTTTCTCAAAGCTGACAATGTCAGGTTATCA
>CAZVUF010000044.1:0-14321 GCA_964629355.1 uncultured Pirellulales bacterium
ACGCATTACTTATGCAGATTTATGCGGATGTCACGGGCAGAGAAATGAAGATATCCCGCTCGGCTCAAACCTGCGCGCTTGGTTCTGCGATAGCTGCCGCCGTGGTGGCTGGTAAGAAAGCGGGGGGCTACAGCAATTTCGCCGATGCACAGGCTGCTATGTGCGGCATCAAAGAGACAAGCTATAAACCTATCGCTGAAAACCACAAAATTTATCAGCAGCTCTATGCACTTTACAAACAATTGCACGATGCTTTCGGCCTTGAAGCCTGGTCCGGCAAATTAGCCAACGTCATGAAAGACCTTTTGAGCATTAAAGAAATCAAGTAACCCATCACTCGTGACCCGTGACCAGACGAGTGACGAGCGACGAGCGACGAGATATGTACGAGGAGCTTAAAAAGTTCGTTTACGAAGCAAACCTGGAGTTGCAGAAAAAACATCTCGTCATCTGCAGTTGGGGAAATGTCAGTGGAATAGACCGGGAGACTAACATAGTGGCCATCAAGCCCAGCGGCATTATGTATGAAGACCTTTCTCCAGATAAGATTGTGCTGCTCGACTTAGAGGGCAAAATAATCGAAGGCAAGCTTCGTCCCTCATCGGACACACCGACGCACCTCGAACTTTACCGAAACTTCAAAACCATAGGCGGTATATGTCACACTCACTCGCCCAGCGCCACCGCCTGGGCGCAGGCCTGCCGTGAAATTCCCTGCCTGGGTACCACACACGCCGATTACTTCTACGGCCCTGTGCCTGTCACCGAGCTGATGACCGAAGATGAGATAAAGAGCAATTACGAATTAAACACGGGCAAGGTCATCGTCAGGCGTTTCGCAAACATTGACCCGTTGGAAATGCCCGCGGTTCTTGTGGCAAATCATGGGCCCTTCACATGGGGTAAAAGTCCCGCCGATGCGGTTGAATCAAACGCGGTGTTGGAGCTGACAGCCCAAATGGCTCTGAACGCCATAATGATAAATCCCAGCCAAGGACCGATTAGTAAAACTTTGCTCGATAAACATTATCTGCGTAAACACGGTAAAAACGCATACTACGGCCAAAAATTCCACATTTAATTGCAGAGTTTTGTTCCGCGTAGAAGGGGGATTATTATGAAAATAGAGCGGATAAGGGGGCTAAGATTTGTTGTTTTTGTAGTAAGTTTGGTAATATTGGTGGCATCGGCGCAAGCCGATGACTTATCTGGTAGCAATTCCAAGCTCAAGGTACAAGCCGTAATTCCACTGAAGGCGAGAGCTTTTCGGCTGGAAGACGTGCGCCTGCTTGATGGTCCGTTCAAGCAGGCAATGGAACTTGACCGGCAGTATTTGCTCTTGCTTGATGTCGATCGGCTATTGCACAACTTCCGCATCAACGCAGGTATATCATCAACGGCTGAACCGCTCGGTGGCTGGGAAGAGCCCAAGTGCGAACTGCGCGGTCACTCCGTAGGACACTACATGACCGCCTGCGCCCTGATGTATGCAAGCACGGGTGATGAGCGGCTCAAGGAGAAGGGCAACGCTGTGGTCGCGGGCTTAGCTGAGTGCCAGGCCAAGCTCGGCACAGGTTACCTCAGCGCCTACCCAGAGAGCTTCATCGACCGCGTGGAGGCCCGCCAGCGGGTCTGGGCGCCATATTACACCCTCCACAAGATATATGCTGGTCTGCTCGATATGTATGTCTATTGTGATAATCAACAAGCTCTTGAGGTATGCAAAAAATTCGCTGACTGGGTTATCGACCGCAATGCCCGACTATCTGACGAGCAAATGCAGAAGATGCTCGACACCGAGCATGGCGGCATGAACGAGGTGCTGGCTAACCTCTACGGTCTCACCGGCGAAGATAAGTATTTGAAAATTGCTCAGCGCTTCAACCACATGGCAGTTCTCGGTCCGGCCTCAAAGCAGGAGGACCGGCTAACCGGCCTGCACGCCAACACGCAGATTCCAAAATTCATAGGCACCGCCAGGCAGTACGAATTGACAGGCCAGGATTGGCTAAAGACCGCATCGATATTCTTCTGGGACACCGTGGTCAAAGAACGCTCATACGTAATCGGTGGGCATAGTGATGGCGAGCGTTTCTCGCCGAAGGAAAGACTCTCGGAGGCGCTCGGTCCCAACACAACCGAGACCTGCAACACATATAACATGCTCAAGCTGACGAGGCATCTATTTTGCTGGGACCCACAGGCCGAATACGCGGACTACTATGAGCGGGCGCTCTACAATCATATCCTTGCCTCCCAGAATCCGAAGGACGGCATGATGTGTTATTACGTGCCTCTGCGCAGCGGCTCCCATAAAAGTTATAGCACACCCCACAATGCTTTCTGGTGCTGCACAGGCACCGGTATCGAAAACCACGCCAAGTACGGTGACAGTATATATTTCCACAATGATACAAATCTATGGGTCAACCTGTTTATCGCCTCAGAGCTGAACTTTAAGGCCAAGGGCCTCAAGCTCCGCCAGGAGACCAAGTTCCCCGATGAAGCAAGCAGCAAGCTCGTGTTCACTTGCGAGAAGCCGGTCGAATTAATTCTGAATCTCCGGCATCCGTACTGGGCCGCCAATGGCATCGAAATCCGGATCAACGGTGACATGCAAAACATCGACAGTAAGCCTGGCACCTGGGTGACACTTAGCCGCACCTGGAAGAGCGGCGATATGGTAGAGATTACGATGCCTTTCAGCCTCCGCACTGAGGGCTTCAAGGATAATCCGAACCGTTTTGCGTTACTCAACGGCCCATTGGTGTTGTGCGCTGAAGTAGACACCAGCAAGCCTATGCCGGCAATCGTAGCCGAAGAAGCAAAGCTGTTGGCGAGTCTTAAACCGGTAGCCGGCAAGCCAAACACCTTTTTTGGTTCCTCGGATGTGTTCCGCATCCCCGGTGACCAGAGTGATAGTGGTGTGACCTTGGAGCCGTTCTATAAGATGCACGATAATCGGCGTTATGTTGTTTACTGGGACCGCTTCACTTCTGCGCAGTGGCGGGAGAAAGAGGCTGAATACCAGGCTGAGTTGGCACGGCAGAAGGAGCTGGATGCCCGCACGGTGGACTATGTAAACCCAGGTGAGGAGCAGAACGAGCGAGACCACAATCTGAAGGGTGAGAATACAAATACGCGCGAATTCAACGGCCGTACATTCCGGTTAGCTACCTCTAATGGATGGTTCTCCTGGGAGCTCAAAGTATTGCCCAATCAACCGCAGGAATTGCTTATCACCTATTTGGGCAGCGGCAGAGGTAGAAGTAGAAGTGCGTTTGATATCCTCGTAGATGACACCAAGCTCAGCACCGAGTCCGCCACTGGCGGAGCCGGAACCGAGAGGCAGCAGGGGGTTAATTCCATGGTTTATCCATTGAGCGTCGAACTCCTAAAAGGCAAAGACAAGATTACAGTCAAGTTTCCGACGCCGGCAGACTCTAGAAGGGGTAGTGGTGTTTATGGTGTGCGGGTCTTGAGGAAAAACGGTGTCTCTAAAAGCGCTGGGTAATACATAATACGGAAAAAATGAGTTTTATCTTTATATTTAGCCCGCCAATTTATTGGCGGGTTATTTTTTGGTGGATTATTTATCTGGCAGACCGAAAAAAGCTCTGCTTGTAGCTGTTACAGCCTTGGCGAAATCGGTCAAATCCATTCCTTTTAGCTCCGCTAAAAACTTGGCGGTGTGAATCATCAGGGCAGGCTCATTTATCCTTTGCTTTCGCATTGGCTCAGGCGACATATAGGGACAGTCGGTTTCCAGCACCAGTTTATCTAACGGCACGATTTTCGCAGCTTCCTGCTTTATCCGGGCATTTTTGAAAGTAACTACGCCTGTAAAAGAGATATAAAAATCCTTATCCAGCACTATCTTTGCCTGTTCAGCAGAGCCGCTGAAGCAATGAAAAACAATATTTTTAATATCCGAACGGTATTCTTCTAAAATTTGCATTGTTTCATCGAAGGCCTCGCGGCAATGAATGATAACGGGCAGATTCAATTCAGCGGCAATTTTCAAATGCTCGGCAAAAACTTTCTTTTGCTCTTCACGTGGCGAGAAATCGTAATGATAATCCAAGCCTGTTTCACCGATGGCAACGACTTTTTTATGTTGCGCCAGCTTTTTTAATTCCTGGAGTATGTCTTCGGTGACGGTTTTGGCATCATGTGGATGAATTGCAACAGCAGCGTATATATTGTCAAATCGCTCGGAAAGCTCGATAGCTTTTCGGTTTTCCTTAGGGTCAGTGCCGACGGTTACCCACTCGATCACACCCGTGGCTCGGCTACGGGCTAAAACGGCATCAATGTCACGAGCTAAATCGTCAAAGGTCAAATGACAATGTGTATCAATCAGTTCCATTATTTCTATAGCACAAAAGCATTTTCATAATGTCTTATTTGTGGCCGGCCTTTTTGGCCCAGCACGATGGCAACAACATCGAAGCGGAAAGGGCGGTCTTCAATCTTATGTGCAGCCAGAAAGTAACGAGCGGTCCGTAACAACTTTAGTCTTTTAGGATAAGTAACGGTTTCTTCCGGTGTGCTCAAAGGTTCACGCTCTCGGCGGGATTTGGTTCTAACTTCGACGAAGACGACGGTTCCGTCAATGTCAACCATAACAAGATCGAGCTCGCCTGTCTTGCAGGAGAAGTTGCGTGTGAGAGTTTTAAGGCCTTTTCTTTTAAGGAGTCTTTCGCTGCGTTTTTCGCCCCATTGGCCAAGGAGTTTTTTATCCGCTAATAAGTTGCGTCGGTTCCACAAAATTTCCATGTGCGTAAAAAATAACCCCCAGATAAATCTGGGGGCTAAATATGATACGAAATCATTTCGAGACAGTGTGTTCACTGTGTCGCTGAGGTAATCTGACGGCTTTGCCGGTTCGCTTGCGCAAGTAATACAGTTTCGCCCGCCTTGTTTTGCCGCTTCGGATTGCCCTGACGTCGATAATGTTTGGCGAATGAAGAGGAAAAATTCGTTCTACGCCCTCGTTTCCAACGATCCGCCGCACCGTGAACATCTCATTGATTCCCCGGCCTCTGCGGGCGATCACAGTTCCGCTGAATACCTGTACGCGTTCTTTATCGCCTTCTTTGATGCTGTAATGAACATCCACCATGTCGCCTATCTCGAAATGCGGTATATTTTTCTTCAGACTCTTGCTTTCTACGGCATCCAGTAACTCTGTTTTCACTTATTTATCTCCTGGTCAACTCATTTCTTATCAAACATTGTACCTTACTTGAAAAATCAATATGCGTAGTATACCTATTTTTATTTTCGAGACAAGTATTTTTTGGGATTTCGTTCAGTACGCCAGCCCCTGTTCTATTTCCTTCTGGTTACTGGCGGGTCGTGTACCAGCAGGGAATCTTCTTTAGAGCCGGGCTGGCTGTCAAAAGGCACAGGTGGGCTCACCTAATTGAGGATGTCCAACGCCTCCAGAAACAAAAGTATAAATGTTGTCATCATTAATGCCACAATAGGCACGAGGTGTAGAATCTACATGTGCATCCACAAATAATACTATTTGACAAGAATTTCCATGGGTAATAGTGTTTCCAAATATTGCCTGTTTTACAGTGCCGTTCCATGGAGGTATGTCAGGTTTAAAATTCGTAAAGGGCGTTTTTGCCGCTTTCGATGGTGTAGCAATCCATGGATTTCGGTCGGCTGCTATTGCCATCTCAGGTTCACTTGATGAGGTCAAAGCATAGATGCCATAAGGTATATGATAGGAATAGCTGCAATGCTTTTGTGGGATGGGACCAAAGTCCCAAAGATCCTTGATTTCTTTACCTCTTGTAATAGGATAATCAGAAAGTCTAAATTCTCTCGCACCGGAATCACCAGGGCAAACAAACGATTTAGGAGAAACTCCATAATATTTTACCAGCAGATATAAACTGGAACTGATGGTTGCGAAGCCACTACTGCCATCTGCCTGCAAGTTGTAAGCCTGAAATCGGTCGGGTGCGTTCCAAAGAACGGCTGGTCCCCATTGAGTGTCTTTACTTCCTGCACGAGGGAATTCGCCTTCATAATCGTTGGAATATAGAAACATTGCATTTCCAAGGTTATTATATAAATTTCTGCCACAGGTTATTCGACGCGAAATATCTTTATTCTTGAGCAAAACCGGCATTATGATACCTAACGCAAGTATAAACACAACGATAAGAATAATAATTTCCACGATTGCAAAGCCTCGGCCTGTTATTCTGCTGCCACTTCTTCCAATTTTGACAAATGAATCTATAGTTAAGCCGCTGGTTTTGACAATAGATTGTTCAGCAGTTGTAAAGGATTGTATTAATGCCGTACTGCATGAACTACAAAGCTGAGACTCATTCGGAATTTCTTTTCCGCATTTTGAGCAGTACATTTCTATCTCCCTCCGTTGTGGCTTTGGATTTTGATATTGTTATTGTTATTTGTAAAACATGGACTGAATAAACCTTCAACGTTGGTATCACACCCTACTTTTTATTACTTTCCACAAGTTCGGATTTCTCTTCGCCTTTTTTCGCTGGAGTGGCCTGAATATTTAGTCGCTCTTCAGCGGCCTGGAGGATTGCCCCTAATGTTTGAGTATAAGACAAGCCGGCAATTTTTGCCATTTTTGCCAAATGCCCGTCCCAGCACCAGCCCGGATTGGGATTGACTTCGAGTAATTTCGGATTGCCCTGCGCATCAAGCCTCCAATCAAATCTGGAGTAATCCCTGCATTCCAATCTCTCAAACAATTTCAGGCAACATTCGATAATAAGTTTTTCAGTTTCATCCGGCAGGTTTGCAGGTGTTGATTTAATATTCCAGTATGGTGAATCCGGTTGCCACTTGGCTTCGTAACCGCATATTCTCGGCAGTTCAGGCGGCAAAGCCGAGTAATCTTCTTCGATGATAGGAAAAACCGTATATGATTCAGGTGGGTTTCCTATCATACCTAAGGTCAGGTCTTTGCCCGTGAGAAATTCCTCGACAAGGATTGGCTTTTCATAGCCGAATTTCTCTCTAATTTCTGAAATGGCATTAACAAGCTCTTCGATGGTATTTGCAACACTTCGCTGGGTTATACCGAAGCTTGAATCGCCAAAGTTAGGTTTCACGATAACCGGAAAACCGATCTGGAGCTCGAAAATATCATCCTGCGGTTTGATGAAGAACGCATCCGGAACGGGAATCTGCATTTCCATTGCAATTCCGCGCACGAGAGACTTGTCATAACAAAAAGCAAGACACTGAGGCCCGCCCCCTGTATATGGAAAATCAAGCACCTCGAGCATCGATGGTACATGAAGCTCTTTTCGGGGTTCGTTGTTGTAACCCTCATCACATAGATTCAAAACAAAGTCTGTCTTTGGTTTCAATTTCACTAAATCACTAAACAAGCTGTCGTGGTTGGTGAGATATGATATCTGATATTTGTTCAGATCTCTCAACGCGTCTTTCAGTTGGTCAATCGTGTAAAAATCATCATCATCGAAAACAGACAATGGTTTCAAAGGATCGGGTTTGTTAGGATCGCCTAATATCACCACTATATTATTGGTCAGTTCTTTCTTCTTTACAGGTGTCCACTCTTTTCTGACCACAGCGGTTATTGTAATGCGTCTTTCCATCATTCCCAGGTCCTGGTTGCGTTGTGAATCCGCAGAAATGTCGCTATGTATGGTAAAGTCTCTGAAGCCCGCCTTTTTGAACAGCTCCTCCAGATTTTTGCGCGTGTAAAGCCTCTCAGCATAAAACTGGTCCGCAACAACACCCTTTTTTACATGCGTGACTACTTCTCTCGAAATTAAACGCTGTTTGTCCAAAGAAAGAGAGCGTTCCCTGCAGACGAAATAATTTTTGTCTATCCATTCCCACGACCTCGGCTGGAAGCGCCTTCTCAAGTACTCGCCGTCGGCAACGTCTATCAGGACCCTTCCCCACGGCTTCAACACCCTGAACACCTCCTTCAGGACCCTGATGTCATCGTGCGGTGTTTCAAAATAGCCGAAGCTGTTTCCGGGAATCATAACCACGTCGAACGTATCCGGCTGATAGGGCAGCTTTCGGGCATCTCCTTCTTTGAACTTAACACTCAAACTTTCTTTTTTATTTTGAGCTTTGGCCTTTTGAATCAGGTATCGAGAGCGGTCGAGTCCTTCGACGTTATTAAATCCTCGCCTTGCCAGCTCAAGAGCGATTCGTCCCTGTCCGCAGCACAGGTCCAGAATTTTGTCCTGCGGGGACAATTTAAGGATATCTATAAACAGGCCTACCTCTTTTGCAGTAATTTGCGCATCATCAATTACATCACCATCTGTCTTCAGGTAGATTGGATTGAAAATCCACCGCCACCAGTCCGGCTGGACGTGCTCTTCCAGGTCTGGTACCGGCCCAAGTGACCTTACGCATCCGAGGGTGCTTTTGCTTTTTTGCTGTGGTTTATGATTCATTTCTGTCTTCATCCTCTTAAATTCCTCATATTCAAGTACAATATTTAATTATGAGCAGTTAAATTTTTTGATGACTTGGATCTGGTTACTTCATAAATATTTTTTTCTAATTTTTAGCTTTTTTGTCAGGCTTGTTGCTGCTATGGGTGTCCAGCTTTATAGAGCTGAGACACCAATGATTGGGGTTTTATTCTCCTCTTTACTGCGATAACCCAACCACTTAAGGCTAATATTGTCATTTTCAACAGAAGAAACATTTAGACAATTTAGTGGATTGCCACAACTAAAAGGTTTGTTATTATAGATGGATAAAGGTATGACTGCGGTCGGAGTGTTGATGCCCACCAGACAAAGCTGATTACACCAACATAGGTCTTCGACATCTTCTTTCAAATCTGCCATTTACAAACTTCCTCTCATCCCTCATCTCTAAAGCCGCGATGATAAACTAAACAAGGCCATCAGGCTATGCGCTGAATCCTATACTTTAATTTTTTAAAGTCAATAAGACGCACACATTTCCTAACAGAATTTTTTCAATTTCCCCTAACACCCTGTCTTCTGTGTCCCTCATTGGTCGTCTTTCTCCATTATCGCTTATCCAACCGGCCCCACAGGTGGGCCAGCTAACTGTCGTCCGTCATCCGCCGTCTGTCCTCCATCCTTTGTCTTCTGTCTTCACTTTTCAAGCAGGTCGGGGCGCCACTTTTGAGTACGCTCCAGAGCCTGTTGGCGTCGCCACTGGGCGATTTTGCCGTGGTCGCCACTTAAAAGAATGTCAGGTACCTTCATTCCACGGAAGACTTCCGGCCTTGTATATTGCGGATACTCCAATCCGCCTCCGACAGCCTCGCTGAAGGAATCATCTTTTGCAGAAGCACCGTCGCCGAGCACGTCGGGCAGTAATCTGACCACCGCGTCGATGATAACCATAACTGCTAATTCGCCGCCGTTTAGAACATAGTCGCCTATCGAAATTTGCTCGGCACTGAGACCGATGCGAATTCGTTCGTCGAATCCTTCATATTTGCCGGCGATTAGAATTAACCTTTTTTCTTTGCTTAATTCAACAGCTTTTTTCTGATTAAGTTTTTGTCCTTGGGGTGTCAGGAGGATGACTCGGCCTTTTTCTTCCGAGAGCTTCTGAACATGCTCGAAGCAGTCGAAAACCGGGCCTGGCATCATTACCATGCCTGGCCCGCCACCATACGGCTTGTCATCGACCCTGCGGTAATTGTCGGCTGCAAAATCTCTAATGTCGGTAAGAGCAATTTCGACTATCCCGGCCTGCTGCGTCCTTTTTAATATCGAGCAGCTTAGAGGCGATTCAAAGAATTGAGGAAAAAGCGTAAGGATATCAATCCTCATTGCTGTTCTTTACTATCTTCAGTCGAAGCTGATTCTTTCTCTTCTTCGGCTTTAGCTTCAGAATCCTGTTCTACGGACTTCGACTGAGCTTTGTTCTTGATTTTTTCTGCTGGTTTGGGTTTTTCCTCTTTCTGTTTTTCAACGGTTTTGGCTTCAACTTCCTCAGTTTTTGCCTCCGGCTTTTCCTTTGCCGGTTGTATCTCGACTTCGCCTGCTGTTTCTGCTTTAGTAGCTTCGGTCTTTTCGGCCTCAGCCTTTGGCTGCTGTTCAGCCTCGACTTGGGGTTTTTCCTCTACTTTAGCTTTTGGTTTTTCCTCAGGCTTGGCTTTAGCTTTCTCATCGGCTGCTTTTTCTGCCGGCTCTGTTTTAGCTGCCTCAGCCTCTTTTTCCTCAGCCACGGCTTTAGATTTTTCCTCTACTTGTTGGGCTTGCTCTACTTGAGCCTTTTCCTCGGCTTTGGCTTTTTCTTTCTCTTCAGCCTCAGCTTTCTGTTTTGCTTCGGCTTCTGCCTTGGTCTTTGTTTTAGCTTCTGCTTCAGTTTCAGCTTCTGCCTTAGCTTCGGCTTCAGCCTTGGTCTTTGCTTCAGCTTCTGCCTTAGCCTTTGCTTCAGCTTCTGCTTTGGCCTTGGCTTCGGCTGCTTTGGCTGCTTCGGCCTCAGCTTTAACTTTTTCTTCGGCATCTTTAGCAGCCTTTTCTGCAGCGAGCCTTTCGGCTTTTGTAAAGAACTTGCCTTTGGCGCGGGCCAAAGCCTTTGCCCTTGCCCGGCGGGCAGTTTTTTCCTCAGCGTATTTATGTTTTATCCCCTGGCGGAGCAGGATTTGTGAAACCGTGTCGCTTGGTATTGCACCTTGATTTATCCAATATTCGACGCGCTCACGGTTTAGCACAACCTGCTTGGCCGGGTCTTTTTCAATAGGGTCGTAATGGCCCAGCTTTTCCAGGATTTTGCCGTCACGTGGCGTGAGGGCATCAACCGCATTGATTCTGAAGAACGGCCGATGCCGTCTTCCTATTCTCATCATTCTTAGCTTTACTGCCATAACTTGTTCCTTTCTTTATTGATTTATAATCAATTTTCGTGGCTTTAACTGTGCGAGTCACGAAACACGTGTGCAATGTAAGATATAGCCATTTATGAAAATTGCAAGATTAGCCGGGTCAATTTGGGCGTCGTTTGCGATTTTTTGTATCTGTTCATCATTTAAATCAGCCGCATTTTGCTTTTCGGTCGGCGTCATTATGGCCACCGCCTTTTTTAGCTGCTCTAATTCTTCAGCCGTCGGCGCAGCCAGCATCGCCAGTTCGCTGCTGCCTTTTATGTCCTTGAACTGGCCTCTAATCAGCTTGCCGTATTCGCTGTCGGAGAACTTGGCGACCTTTTGCAGGTATTGCTCAATCGTTATATTGCTTCTTACCGCCGTTTTATCTTTCCTCTTCGCTTAATGATTCTTTTTCGTTTGGAGCGTTGCTTTATTTTTCTACCACCCATCATGGCGGCGCCTAACGAACCCATGTTAAATCCCCCCGAGAAAAGACTTTTGAGTCCGCCTAAGGTTCCGCCGCTGACGGTTTTGAGCATATCTCGGCTACGCATAAATGTCTTTACCAGACCGGAAACAGTGTTGGGTTCGACACCGGCTCCTGCCGCAATCCGTCTGCGTCTGGACGGGTCGATAACATCCGGATCGCGACGTTCGGCCGGCGTCATCGACTGCACAATTGCCTCCATGTGTTTAAATTCGCTTTCGTCAATGTCCAAATCGGCAAGCTGACTACCCATGCCGGGTAACATCTTGAGCATATCTTTGATGCCGCCCATCTTTTTAACAGCCTGCATCTGCTTTAGAAAATCATCAAAGCCGAAACTGCCCTTGGCGAGCTTCTTTTGCATTTTCTCTGCTTCTTCAGCTTCGAAATGCTCCTGAGCTTTTTCCACGAGGCTTACGACGTCGCCCATACCCAAGATTCTGCTGGCCATACGGTCGGGGTGGAATTCTTCGAGCTTGTCAAGTTTTTCGCCTACACCGATGAATTTGATGGGCTTGCCGGTGACGGCCTTGACGCTAAGGGCAGCTCCACCGCGAGCATCGCCGTCTAATTTGGTTAGGATAACGCCATCAAGCTCCAGCAGATTGTTGAATTCCTTGGCAGAATTAACCGCGTCCTGGCCGGTCATCGCATCACAGACTAAATAAATCTGGTGCGGATTGATTGTTTTTGCGACGTTGGCCAGTTCGGTCATCATGTCCTCATCTATATGCAACCGACCGGCTGTGTCGAGTATTACCACGTCGTAACTGTTCTTCTTTGTATACTTTAATGCGTTTTTAGCAACCTTTACGGCATCTTTGCTATCTTCGGTGTAAACATCGATATTTAATTGCTGGCCGAGAACAACCAATTGCTCGACAGCAGCCGGCCTTTGTAGGTCATCAGCCACCAGGAGCGGTCTTTTACCCTTTGAGACGAGGTATTTGGCGAGTTTTGCGGCGGTCGTGGTTTTACCACCGCCCTGTAGACCGGCAAGCATAATAATGGTAGGCCCCGGCGAGACAAAATATATCTTGCTGTCAGCCGGCCCCATTAATTTGGTCAGCTCGTCATTAACGATTTTTACGAAAACCTGGCTGGGATGAAGGCTCTTTATAACCTCGGCACCGATGGCTGCGTCCCTGACCTCTTTGCAAAAGTCCTTAACTACGTTGTAATTGACGTCCGCTTCCAGCAGGGCCTTGCGAACGTCTCGCATAGCGTCCGCTATGTTCGCTTCGGTGATTCTGCCTCGGCCGGCTAACGACCTGAAGACGGAATTAAGTTTCTCGGTTAATGATTCAAACATGCGTTGATTCTCAGTTTTTTATTCTTGGTTCTCCGCCTTTTTATTATACTGATGATCAGTATCAAGTGTAGGGCATTGAACTTCAATGAATCCGGCAAAACAGAAATTGTAAGGTTATAAAGGCCTGTTTGCAAGGACAAAATCCGGCATGGAAACAAAGCGAAATCAAGGCCTGAAAATTTTCCACTTGCAAACGGTTGGTTACTTTGTATAATATTTGGCATGGTGGAAACGCTTACAACTCGTTCTTCCTTCAAGGCTATTATCAGCCTTAATACGCTGTTATTGCGCCGCAAGGCGCTATAACCATACTGCAAAATCTATTAAACCCTTCGTTTTTTCTGTAAATTCATAGAAATTTTAACCTGATTAAGGCATAATTAGCCCAATCAGCACATATTTTGGAGAAAAACAGATGTCTGAAGAAAGAGTTTTAATTTTTGATACGACGTTGCGTGACGGCGAGCAATCGCCGGGCGCTTCTCTTTCTATCAACGAAAAGCTCGAAATAGCACATCAGCTCGCGGTTCTGGGCGTGGATATAATCGAGGCCGGCTTCCCGATTTCTTCGCCGGCTCAGTTCGATGCTACCCGCCGAGTCGCTGAAGAAGTTAACGGCCCGGTTATCGCAGCCTTAGCCCGTGCGAATCAGCAGGATATCGAGGCAGCCGGCAAGGCAATCGCATCGGCTCAGAAAAAGCGCATCCATACCTTCATTGCAACCTCACCGATACACATGGAGCATAAGCTCAAAAAGAACCCAGATGAAGTGCTGAAAATGGCTGTCGAGGCGGTTAAGTACGCAAAGACCTTCACTGATGACGTCGAGTTTTCGCCGGAGGATGCCTGTAGAAGCGAGATGCCGTTTCTTATCGAGATTTTAAACGCGGTCATTGAAGCCGGTGCGACGACATTAAATATCCCCGACACTGTTGGCTACGTTCTGCCATACGAGTATGGCAGGCTCATCGCCCAGCTTAAATCCGAGACCAAAGGCATAGACAAGTGCATCATAAGCACACACTGTCACAACGACCTCGGAATGGCGGTGGCGAATTCATTGACCGGTGTACGAAACGGCGCCCGCCAGGTCGAGTGCACCGTAAACGGTCTCGGTGAACGCGCAGGCAACGCTGCGCTCGAAGAAATAGTTATGGCTATCCATACCAGAGCCGACTTCTTCACACAAGCAGGTGTATTCGCCCAAGGCGGGCTGCGTACCAACATCAACACAACAGAAATCCACCGCACCAGTCAGTTGGTCTCAAATCTGACCGGCTTTGTTATCCAGCCCAATAAGGCAATCGTTGGAGCTAATGCCTTTGCGCATGAGGCGGGGGTCCACGTTGACGGCATATTAAAAGAACGCACCACATACGAGATTATGACGCCGGAAACTATCGGCCTGAGCGGCTCGCGCATGGTACTGGGCAGACACACCGGCAGGCACGGCTTTGTCAATAGATGTAAACAACTCGGCTATAAGCTGAACAAGGATGAGATTGACCAGGCGTATCAGCGGTTTCTGGAGATAGCCGACAAGAAAAAAGAGGTTTTCGATGAAGACCTGGCGGCGATAATCAATGACGAAGTCCGTGTTGTTGTGGAACATATTTATGATTTGCAGTATCTGCACGTTGCCTGCGGGACGGGGACATTGCCGA
>CAZVUF010000045.1:0-14203 GCA_964629355.1 uncultured Pirellulales bacterium
ATAGGCAGCAATCTTGCCGACCGCTATCGTCAGTCTAATTTTTTATGGGCGGCGGTCACAAATAAATATTTCGCTGCGATACTGGTGCCGCAGCCGGATGAGGGCAAAGATTATTGCGACTGGATCGCAGAAAGAAACGCCTGGTACTACAATCCGGACGGCGACCAGCGTGGTAACACTGGCGATGAAACAGTGGGACTGGACTTGCAAATCGCGCCTGTTACCTTAGATAAGGCCGGCCAGCCGGACGACTCGAAAACATATAACTTCCAGCTTTATATCGGGCCGAAAGACAGAGACCTCTTCCATAAAAACCAGCAATACAAAAAGCTGGGCTTTATTCAGGCGATAGATTTTATGCCCTGCTGCTGTTGTCCGGACAGCATTATACGTCCGCTGGCGTTTGGGATACTGGCTATAATGAAATGGATGTACGGCTTCATCCACAATTACGGCATAGTGATCATTATCTTGGTGTTTCTGATGCGTTTAATTTTGCATCCGGTCACCAAGAAAAGCCAGGTATCGATGAGCAGGATGAGCAAGCTCGCCCCCAAGACGGAGGAAATAAGGAAAAAATACGCTAACAACAAACAAGAGATGAACAAGCAGATGATGGCTCTCTATAGAGAGCATGGTGCTTCGCCTATTATGGGTATGCTGCCGATGTTTGTGCAGATGCCGATATGGTTTGCTTTGTATAGTGCGGTAAACAGCAGCATCGACCTACGCGGCGCCGCCTTCCTGCCTTTCTGGATTACCGACCTTTCGGTTCCAGATGCCGCATTTAAATTTGCAACAATTACCATACCTTTATTAGGCTGGAAAATAAATTCTCTGAATCTGCTGCCTATATTGATGGGCGTGGCGTTTTATTTACAGCAAAAGCTGACACCTACTCAACCTGCTGCTGCATCGGCTAATCCACAAATGGCTCAGCAGCAAAAAATGATGATGGTTATGATGCCTGTTTTGTTCCCGCTCATGCTCTATAATCTGCCATCAGGAGTGAACCTGTACATTATGACGAGCACCTTTGCCGGCGTGATTGAGCAGCACGTTATTAGAAAGCATATCAAGAAAAAAGATGATGAGGAATCACAGGGACTAGTTGCCACAACGAGCAAGGCTGGCGGAAAAGTCAAAAAGAAAAAACCGAAACCTTTTTTTAGGGTATAGGGAATAGAGTACAGGGTTTAGATGAAGGTAAAAGGCCTGCAAAGCTATAAGGAATTAATCGTTTGGCAAAAGGCCTATAAGCTGGTTTTAGAAATATATAAGATAACGAGAGACTTTCCAAAATCTGAAACCTACGGACTTACACAACAAATAAGAAGAGCCGCTATATCAATACCCTCGAATATAGCTGAAGGTTATAGTAGAGAACACAAAACCGAATACCACCGGTTTTTATCCATAGCGTATAGCTCACTTTCAGAACTGGAGACTCAGTACTTATTATCGTAGATTTGGGCTATACCAATAATAACATATCTATTGAAGGGCTATTGAGAGAAGTGGGTAGTATGCTTTACAGAATGTTACATCCCAAAGGACGAGATATATGATTAATTGCAATCCTATCCTCTGTTTTTTATCCACCTATACCCTATACCCTATAAATGTACAACCTTAACGACACTATCGTAGCTGTTAGCTCTCCTGCCGGAGGAGCAAGGTCGATTGTTCGTATCACAGGTCCTGCAACAATCGAAATATGTGAAAAGATTTTTAGCCCGACTATCTCGTCCCTCGACTCTTGGCTGATAAACGGTTGTATTGCTATTGATAACGAGATGGAAATTGATGCGGTTCTGTATTTATTTTTAACACCGCATTCCTACACCGGCGACGATGTGGCCGAGATTCACCTATATGCGGGCGCCGTTGTCACAGAGACACTGATGGATAACCTGCTGACCACTTACAAAATTCGTATGGCCGGACCCGGCGAATTCACTGCGCGGGCGTACCTTAACGGCAAAATTGATTTGGCTCAGGCCGAGGCTGTAAATGAAATCATAATCAGCTCCAATATATTTCAATTAGCTGCTGCCCAAAAGCTTCTTGAAGGGCGTTTGGGTCAGGTCACGGAAATGTTACACTCGGCGATACTGGACTGTTTGAGCTTGCTGGAAGCAGGTTTGGACTTCAGCGACCAGACAATCGAGTTCTTAGCAACAGATACGGCTATTGAAAAACTGATGAGCATAAAAGAGCAGCTTGAACGGTTGCTCTTGGAAAATAAACGTTTAGCTTCGGTAATTGATTTGCCTGCGGTGGGAATTGCCGGTACTACGAACACCGGTAAAAGCAGTTTGTTAAACAGGCTGCTCGGCACGGAAAGAAGTATCGTCTCGCACGAGCGTAAAACCACCAGAGACGTGCTTGCCGGTGAGTTGACACTGCGGCACTGCAGATGTGTGCTGTTTGATTGTGCCGGATTGCTAACGCAACCTGAAGGTGTCCTTGACCAATTGGCACAGCAGGCCGCATTTGAGGCTTTGCGAAATAGCACCCTGGTTGTATTTTGTGCCGATATATCCAAAGAAGACTGGGCCGAAGATGTCACAGCCTTGCGATTTATTGAGATGGAAAGCATTGTGCCGATTGCAACGAAATGTGACCTGGTTTTGCAAGATGATTTGGTTGATAAACTCCGTAAGTTAAATGAGCTTTTCGGTGTTGAATTCCTGCCGACCTCAGCCAAAACCGGTGCCGGTTTGGAGAGCCTGCGTAACACCATAGATAAAAAACTTATCGAAAGTCACGAAGTTTCACAAGTCAGCGGCGTGGCACTAACGGCTCGGCACAGACAGGCCGTCACCGAGGCAATTGAGAATATGGACTCGGTAGTCAAAGAATTAAAAGCTGGCAATGATGAGGTTGCCGCGATGATGCTGCGAGCCGCATATCAATGTATTGGTAATATCGAGCGGCCCGGATTCTCCGCTGTTGATGAACAGATACTACAGAATATATTCAGCCGATTTTGCATAGGTAAATAAAAACATAAAAACAAAATCTTTTTAACAATTGCCGTGCCAGCAACGTCAATAAGATCGCCTTCGTTTGCCCAGCAGGACGATGTCACGCAAGGCTTCGGTGTTTCTTGCAGTCATCCAGATCTTTTCAAAACCGGAGTCCTGGACTATCTGCGCGATTGCAGCCAGGCAGTATAGATGAAAGTTCCGCTCGTCTCTTGTCCCCAGAATGACGAATATAGCAGCAACATTAGGGCGAGATTGCGAAAATGCAATTCCGCCTTTGCAGCGCGCGATAAGAATGTCAAATGCGTGCTCACCCTCAATAACTACATGCGGGATCGCCAAAGTGGCACTTAATACGGTGCTGCTTTGCTTTTCACGTTCCATCAATTCCGAACAAAGCGATTCTGCTTCCTTATTCACTCTGCCTGACATTTTTTCAGCAACTAATTTGAAGAAATCCTGTGCCGACATAGAATCTTTTATGTCAAGAACTATACTGTTCTCAATTATCTGGTCGAATCTGTCCTTAACAATCTGGTCTCTTTCCCTGATAACCTCACGCAGCTCCGACTCCAACGAGTATGTGGTTAGTTTCCTGTCGGTGATTCTTTCCACTAAATGCAGTAACGCATACTCTCTGGTTGTTCTTACTCGACCGTAGAACCAATACACAAAAAAGCCGATGACAATCAGTAAAAGGCTTATGAAAAGCGCCTCTTTGCCCATTTCAATTAGTATAAAACAAAATCCTACTATCCCTAATATCTGCAGCCACGGATATAGTGGGGCTCGAAAATGTGGCTGGTAGTTTTGTATCCGGCTTTCGCGAAGGATTAAGACCGAGATGCAGGAAAGGATATTAGTCAGAATCAGCACGACCGAAGCTGCCTCTACTAGTATTTGAAGTTTTAAAAACAATGCTATGATTACAAACAAACCTGTAATCAATAAAGAATTGTGGGGAGTCCCGAATCTCGCGTTGATTTTCGCGATAAAACCGGGCAGCAAACCATCGTTGCTGAGCGGTACCAGCGACCTCGCTGCAGTCATAATGCCGGCGTTTGCAGTTGAAAGAAATGCCAAAATGGCTGCTACAGCCAGAGCGATTTTCCCCCAGCTCCCCATAAAAACTGCTGCTCCATCGGAAATAGGTGTAAGTGAGTGACTAAGACTTTCCCCATCAAGCACACCTGTGGTCACAAAAACCATCAGCGAATAAAGGATACTCACTACCAGCAGCGACAAAATCATCCCCAAAGGAATATTGCGGGTGGGGTCTTTTATTTCCTCCGCGACACTGGCAATCTTCAAAAGACCCGTGTATGAGACAAAGACAAATCCTGTAGTAAAAAAGATAGACGCAAGGCCATGCGGCGCAAAGGGCGAAAATTTCTCTACCTTTACAGCAGGCAGACCGACAACTATATAAAGAACCATGAGTACCAGCAATCCGACTACGAGAACGACCTGCGTTTTGCCGGCCTCTTTAATGCCAATCAGATTAATGAAAATAAAAATGAGACAGAATGTCACGGCAACAATGTGTATATTGATATCGATAATCATCACGGTAAAGACAGACATGCCGACCAGCGCAAAAGCACTTTTCATGGCTAAAGAAAACCAGCTTAAAAGTCCGGCAACGGTACCTACCGCCGGGCCCATACTCCTGATGATAGTGAAGCAGTCTCCACCGGCTTTGGGCATTGCCGTAGTCATTTCGGCTATACTTAGCATTCCTGGAAGTGACAGCAACCCCGCCAGAAGGTAGCATATTATAATCGCCGGTCCGGCCCGTGAGAAAGCAAGTCCGGGCAGGATAAACAGCCCCGAGCTTATCATCGCACCGGATGCGATACAGAACACACCGAGCAGATTAAGCTCTCGTCTTAAATTCATGGAATCCCGCTTTGTTTATCTTTTTCAAACAGCTTAGTCAGCCACAAGGGCAGGAAAAGGGTAATATTTTCCCGGCAATTTAGCAAGTGCTGTTTTTACCCCGTTAGAGAAAACCATCAATTTTTAATCGGTAGTCATTACCGGTTTAAACCGACGGTGGTTTAAAACCATCATCGAAACTCGTGTTTAGCAAGACGTTAGAGAACTTCATTCTCTAACGGGGTTTACTTTATTGAATTTGACATAAACAAAAGCTTTTATATAATCGTCGGCAAATCGCAGGCTTGTGAGCTTGTGGCTCCGACAAGCCGTCGGGATAATGAATCTTGCAGATTTTATTGGTGAAACAATTATGGTGACAAATGTTACTTACGCAGGTTTGCTAAGGCCATCCAACAAAGTGTATGCAGGGTTTTATGATATCACTTTGATTATTGGCGGCTCCTTATTCATTGCCGCAAGTGCCCGGCTGAAAATTTTCCTTCCCTTTAGCCCCGTTCCCATTACCGGACAGACCTTTGCAGTGCTGATGACAGGTGCACTTTTAGGTGCCTGGCGAGGAAGCTTATCCGCTCTATTGTACATAATAATGGGAGTATCAGGGCTTGGTGTATTTGCTTTAGGTGGTGGTTTCTCGGTATTGTCAGGACCGACCGGCGGGTATTTGGTTGGTTTTATTGCTGCTGCCTACGTTACGGGACTATTGGCTGAGAGAGGATGGGACCGACGAATTGTGACTACCATCCTGGCGATGGTTTTGGGCAATATTACGCTTTATGCTTTTGGTTTACTCTGGTTGTGTTGCCTGGTGGGTATCAGCAGGACCGTGTTAGTGATGGGACTGTATCCATTCATTATAGGCGATTTGTTGAAAATAGCTTTCGCCGCATTAGTTTTGCCGTCAGGCTGGAAATTGCTAAACCGCCAAAGATTAACCCGGTCTTCTGGGAGGATATGCTAACTAATCGCAATCATAGGGGGATCTTCATTTTCAGACAACAGGTGTTCCTTCTGCGGAAAGGCGATTGAAGACGAAGGCTTTTTTGCACTTGACCGACAAAGATGGTTTTGGTAGTTTGCTCAAGCCCAAATGGATTGTTACGGTGCAGAATAAGAGGAAATTTGAAGCAGTGCGCTATAGATAAGAGAAAGCTACTAAATGAGTAATTTCAGGCGTGTGTTCAAATATGTCTGGCCGCAATGGCCGAGGATTATTGTTGTCCTCGTCAGCGCAATAATAGTCTCGTCTCTTTTGTCGCTGAGTATTGTGACGATAATACCGCTTTTGAAAGTGATGATGGGCGAGGAGGGACTGCACGGCTGGGCGGAAAGAAAAATCAGTGCACATCGATACGGCATTAACTTCTCTGTATCAGAAATGACGGATTTTGCTCAATCTGATGTTTCTTATCATCTGCTGGTAACAGATATTAAAGACAATAGTCCTGCGAAAAAAGCAGGACTGCAAAAAATGGATATAATTATGGGAGTCGGTAATTTTTTAGTTGAGAAAGAGGGACAAAATATTCCTCGTGCCAAGCTGCTCGAAGAGCTCGCAACCGCGCCTGGGGAAAGTCAACTTACCATTCAATTGCTTCGGATTAATAAAGAAGGCGTCGCTGATCCCAAAACGATAACATTTAATACTGGTCCGAAACCGTTCTACGTTAATCATTTGGAAAAATGGTTGAGCTTTTTGCCAAGACAGCAAACTGCGGAAAGTACAACAAAAACGGTAATCTTTATTATCCTGGCGATGGGGGCAGTTACAATTATTAGATGTTTGGCAAAGTTCTATCAGGAATACATGGCTCAGAAAGTAGTGCAAACAGGAATCAATCATTTACGGGAAGACGCCTTCGGCCATGCGATGGATATGCCCATCGGATTCTTCGCCAATGAGCGGCCAAGCGATACCGTCAGCCGAATCATTGGCGATACCAGCGTGATGGGCAAAGCTGTCAAAATAATGCTCGGAAAGGCATTACGGGAGCCGCTAAACGCCTTCTTTATGGTGGCATTAGCAATGTTGTTAAACTGGCAATTAACACTGATTTTTTTATGTGGTGCTCCTTTTGTGCTGGGATTGGTATTTGTTTTCGGCAGAAAAATGAAACGAGCCACGAAGAAATCTCTGATGGCCAGCTCACAAATGCTGGCAAAGCTTCAAGAAGTGATGGCTGGACTTAAAGTGGTAAAGGTCTACAATCGCCAGGAATCAGAGCGAAACAGCTTCATAGGGATAAATAACAAATTGTTAAAACAGTTGCTGAAGATTTCAAAAGTTGACGCCGCTACTATGCCTGTAATGGAAGTCCTCGGAATGGCGGCAGGTTCAGCAGCATTGATATTTGGGGCGTACTGGGTTACTGCCGGCCAGATGGATGGTACTGAATTCTTTGGATTATTGATTCTATTAGGAGTCGCTGCTGAATCGGTGCGAAAGACTTCCGACATCTGGAACAAGATACAGGAGGCAAATGCCGCTGGAGAAAGAGTATTTGCCGTCATAGATGCACCGGTCGAGCGCGAAAGGCCTGGGGCGGTTGAACTGCCGCCATTGAAGCAGGAAATAGAATTTAAAGATGTGGTATTTACTTATCCTGGCGCATATGAACCGGTGTTGAAGGGAATTAATCTGGTGGTGCCGGCAGGACATAATATCGCTATCGTTGGACCTAACGGCTCAGGTAAAACAACGCTGGCAAATTTGATACCGAGGTTTTACGACCCCGATTTCGGCCAGATCCTGATAGATGGAAATGACATTCGTGATGTGACGATGCATAGCCTGCGAAACCAAATCGGAATGGTCACACAAAACGTTGTTACATTTAATACTACTATAGCTGGAAATATCGCGTACGGTAAACCCAACGCTACCAGAGAAGAAATAATCGCCGCAGCCAGGCGTGCGTTTGCCCATGAATTCATTTCACCTATGCCTAAGGGCTATAATACGATTATCGGTGAGCAAGGTGTTGGCCTTAGCGGCGGCCAGTTGCAAAGAATCATTATAGCAAGAGCTATTCTGAAGAATCCCTCTATCCTGATTTTTGATGAGGCAACCAGCCAGGTTGACGCCGACAGCGAGGCTAAGATCCACAAAGCCGTAGAGGAAATTATGCAAGATAGAACCACTTTTTTAATCGCTCACAGATTCAGCACCGTTATTACCGCAGACGTGATAGTAGTAATGGATAACGGGCAAATTATCGCTCAAGGACAGCATGATGAGTTAATCCAGACCTGCCCGTTGTATCAAAGCTTATATGAAACACAGTTGATAAAAGCATAATTGGCGTTAGACAAAATAAACCCTACGTAAAGCGCGAATCCCATGTGAGGGTTCCGCAAGCCGGCGTTTCAAATGTAGATTTGGATAAATATTTAATCTTGCAACTCGGCTTTGTTGCAGCGGATCGGTGTCAATTTATTGCAGGGATTTTACTGACAGAAATGGAATTAGACTATGGCTGAACTTTCACGGTGGAAAAAAGCATATGAACTTTTTCAGAAATTCGATGGTAATCCAATCCTGTCGCCGGATGACTGGCCTTACCCGGCGAATGCGGTCTTTAATCCGGCATCTGCAAAGTTAAATTCCGAGACACTTTTGTTGGTTCGCGTGGAGGACATGCGTGGCTTTTCGCATTTGACCGTTGCACGAAGTACTAATGGGCTCACAGACTGGCATATCGACCCTGAACCAACTTTAGAGGCTGACCAAGGTTCTCGTGAGGAAAAGTGGGGTCTGGAAGACCCTCGTGTTGTCTGGCTCGAAGAGCAAAAACAATTTGCTGTTACTTATGTTTCTTTCAGCGAGGGTGGACCGGTAGTGTCGCTGGCAATTACCAAGAATTTCCGGACTTTTGCCCGACTCGGAGCCCTTTTGCCGCCGGAGGACAAAGATGCGTGCCTCTTTCCTCGCAGATTTAATGGGCGATTTGCTCTCATACACCGTCCTATTGTCAGGGGCGAGGCGCATATCTGGCTTAGTTTTTCACCAGACTTGAAGCATTGGGGCGACCATCAATTGCTGATTAGAACAAGAACGGCTTACTGGGACTGCCACAGAGTGGGGCTGGCTTGTCAGCCAATTGAGACACCACAAGGCTGGCTGGTATTCTATCATGGTGTCCGCAGCACCACAGCAGGGCAGATATACCGTGTCGGCCTGGCACTTTTGGATCTGAATGCTCCCTGGAGACTTCTGCGCCGAAGTGATGAATGGGTCTTAGGACCTGAGGCATATTACGAACGAGTCGGTGATGTTGGTGGAGTTGTATTCCCCACTGGCGCCGTTATTCACAAAGAAAACAATCAGCTTTACCTATATTATGGTGCTGCTGACTGTGTTGTCGCAGTCGCAACATCTAATTTGAATGATTGTATTGACTATATTATGTCTTGTCCGGAAGCAAACGAATAAAGTTCTTGGCATAAGAATACCTCTAATCTTTAAATCATTTGCTAAGTGTCAGATTCTACATAATACCAAACGGCCCTTGCATTTCCCAATTTGACGCAAGTGACATTTTGCGGCTTGTCTGTTTTAACTGAGTTGTGGATAAAAAAGCCAGATTCTCAAAAATCGGAATCTGGCTTCGGAGGAGGGTGATGAAAAGCTATTTGTGCGTTCTTAAAATTCCGGTTTTAATCCTCATTATTCCTCTTAAGTAATAATCGAACCAACTACAAATATTTCTTTAATAAAAAAAGCAGATTTAGAACCTTTACATTATTTTTGTGAAAAATCAAGTCTCTAATTGGGAAAATCCTAATTTTTTTATAACTTTCTCCAAAAAGTGTAAAAATACAATCTTTATCCCTTTTATTTTACGCTTGATAAATGAATCTTGTTCTCATATTTTAACTGAAACCTTGTTACTTTTAGCACACTTTTTCCGGATGGACTGATATGAACACAAAGATTACAATTGCTGACTTACAATCAGCCAAGTGTAAGCGACAAAAAATTGTCGCAGTTAGTTGCTACGATTACACTACAGCCCAACTTGTCTCTCAAACTGATGTCCCAATGATATTAGTTGGTGATTCTGCGGCGCAAGTGATGCTTGGTTTTGGCTCAACCTTGTCGGCTACGATGGATTTTATGATTGCCATAACTTCTGCAGTTCGCCGAGGCGCACCAGATTTATATCTTGTCGCTGATATGCCTTTCCTATCTTATCAGATCAGCAAGGCTGAAGCTATAAAGAATGCAGGTCGATTTATTGTCGAAGCCGGCGCACAAATGATCAAGCTCGAAGTCACCACTGCATACCTTGATATTATTAAAGCTGTCAGTGATGCGGGCATAGCGGTCATGGCACACATAGGCATAAGGCCGCAGAGTATAAGTAAAATTGGGCGATTTAAAGCCGAAGCTACAACGGCAGAAATGGCAATAGAACTAATAAAACTTGCCAAACAAATGGTTACCGCTGGTGCCGATTCACTGCTGATTGAAGGTACCGCTGCTGAGGTAGCAGAGATTATTGCAGAACAGTGCGAAGTGCCTGTGATCGGCTGCGGTTCCGGGCCGGGCTGTGACGGGCAAATCCTGATTGCACACGATATCCTGGGGCTGACGCAAGGGCCAAGTCCAAAATTTGCAAAAAGTTATAGTAATTTGGCAAATAGTACAATAGATGCTTTCAGCGCCTATAGCAAAGAAGTGCAAGACAACCAGTTTCCTGACGCTGAGCATAGTTACCACATGAAATCAGGGGAGCTTGAGAAGCTCGAGCAACTGCTGAAAGATAAGCTTTAGCATCGATTACTTGTCGCTCCCTTATACGCCAAAGGCGAACGGCTCAATTTTAGGGAATAAACTCATAGGCGCCCATATCAATTGCCAGACCCATTATTCGGGCATTGCCGTCGAGGTCTGTTTCGTTTGCATTCGGCACATAGTTGGGATCACCTGCATCGATACATGGCGAACCAGCCAGCAGATGATAGTCTCCCGCAACCCATTCAATGAAAGATGGATCGGCGTCAATGTTACCATCACCCGGCCAACCACCCTGAATGTTGCTGTATGTTGCTGTAGCGAGCTTACTTTCTATCTGAACACTACCGCCGTTGCTGTCATTGAAGTAAATAATAGAGTTGGTGACAGTCGGCTTGTCACCAAAAATACCCTGCTGCAGATTTGCGACAATTGTGCAATTCGTGATTGTAGCGTTGTTGTAGCCTGCAAATCGCTTCGTCTGCTCTGCCAGCATCTCAATACCGGCCCCTTTATTTCCGCTGATAATGCAGTTGGCAATTGTAAGATTGCTCCGGTTCAATAACTTAATGCCGGCACTTCTATTTCCTGTGATAATACAATTGGTAATCGTTGCGATTGCATTTGAGCAATAAATACCGTTATTTGCATTGGTGATGGTTAAACCTTCAAGTAAGCTGTTTGAACTTGCACCGCTGGGAAAAGTGACAGTCGAGCCCTGACCTCTGCCGTTGATGATGGTGTTTGTAATCACCGCCGGATCGCTTGGATTAATCGACCTGATCGTCAATCGCTTGCCTTTAAGATCGATGTTCTCGCGATATGTCCCAGGATTGATTATTATCTCATCACCATCCTGAGCTTCATCGATAGTATGCTGAATCAAACCATATCTTTTCCCAGTATTTATGTTCTGGGCTGGGAGTGTCAAATTAATGGCGGTGATGCACATCGGGTCGGCATAGATAGTAGAGCCATACTGGTCACGAACCTTTACCGTCCACCAGGTTTCTTCGTATGGCAGTGTGGTTATAATTTCATTGGGCGGCATCGGAGCATCTGAGATGATTGTGTAGTCCATGACACGATAGGGGTCCGAACCAAACAAGAGTTGATATCCGACCGCATTTTCACTTTCCAGGCATGTCAGTACTGCGCCATTAGGGTCTCCGACATCTACAGGGCCGATGAGCGTGACAGGCTCAGGAAGCTTGGCAGGGAAGTTTAGCTCATCGAAGAAGTCCATATGGCCGGCAAGATTTGTACCCTGCCAGCGGAACTTGTAGATTTCTCTGTCCGGTGTTGGAGCTAACTGGAGGTTTTTCCCTGGACCGATTACAGACCAATATGCGCCGGCAACGAGCCCGCCGTTAAACAGATTCATATTAGAATTCTCAAGAGAATTTTTGTACCACTCCGGAGGAGCACCATGGTTGTTTACCGCAACCTGAACATTCAGAATTCCGGGGTAAAAGTACGGTCCGGTTCCCTCGTATGTGTCTATCCAGCACTGCTCACCATCAACTGAGCTAACCAGATAATCGAGAATGCTCGAAGAATAATCTCTGCAGCGGCCATCCAGCAATGTAGCCCTGTTTACCGCATATCGAGCATCCTGGTATGTCAGGTTCAGCCGAATGGCAGCATCTATGGTGGGTTGTCCACCTGTACTGTGCCCCATTGTCTGAATGGGTTGATTATAGTTTGGTGCAACAGATGACAGATAATGAATAATCAAATCACCGCATTTGTAATAAGTCGGCCCTGCCCCGGGTACGTCCGGTTCATAACTAAAACTTAAAATATTAGCTTTCTCTTCCCATGCATCGGAACTCCAATTGCCTCCGCCCGTTATACAATCACCTCCGCCGAAATAAATCACGGTCGGCTTGTTAGGATCAAAAGGACCATTATTTTCTAATTGAATCCTGGTTTTAGCCAACGCTGGGATAATCCAAACTTTGGCTGTATCAGACAGACCTTCGTTCTTACCGTCGTTCACAACCAGTTGGAACTCGCACAACTGGAGCGAATCTGTCTGATTAAAGCCACTGACTGTTGGAGCCGCGATGTTTGAATCGGCAATTTCTGCTTCTGGACCGGAAATCTGCTGCCAGCGATATTGCAAAGCGCCTGAGTTATCCGGATCGTACGACTTTGTACCATCAAGAACCACATCATGCCCATCTGTATATAAAGGCAGTCCCGCATCAGCAACAGGAATGTGGGCACTGCCTATGACAATACGTACATTATCCGGAGAACTCTCAATCAATCCATCACTGACAACAAGCTCAAACAAATATACTCCGAGTTCAACCGGCGAGAATTTAGCTGTTGATGTATCAGCATCTTCAATTGTAACAACTGGCCCAGTTACCTGAGACCAGCTATAAGTAAGATTTCTATTACCATCCGGGTCGTATGAATCACTTCCATCCAATAGAACAGAATCAGGAAGTTCTGCTGTTGATCGGTCTCTACCGGCATCGGCGAAAGGTCTTAGGTTACCACTAAATTCAGCGGCTCCGATATCAACTCGACCGTGAATCAACCGGTCATTTCCATACATATCTTTTTCATCCGGCTTGATGCTGTAGTTCGGATCGCCGGCGTTGATGCAGGGTGAATCCATTTGTAATCGATAATCATTAACCAGCGGACCGACAAACATCGGGTCTCGGGAAATATTACCGCGGGGATCTTTATTTCCGCTGCCCGTGATATAGCTATCTCCGGTATTGTCCCATATATTGTTAAATTCAATTCGATCCTGGGGGGATGAACCTTCCCTATATAGACCTCCACTTCCGCGAGCGCTGCTGATTACATTACTTACCGCTGTGCAGTAACCAAACTCAGGATAAGAAACAAGATAAATATTACCGCCTGCCTCAGCATAGTTATTCACGATGGTATTATTGATTAAGCGACCCGCCACCATAAGAGCGCCACCGCCGGCAGTTGCCGAATTGTCGTATATTAAATTGTTTGTGATTTTGGCATCTCCGAGGGCTACAAGTATTCCTCCACCGATGTACGCAGAATTGCCCTTTATTATATTGTGAGTAATTGTTGGGCTTGATTCCAAACAACCGATTCCTCCTCCCCAACCTTCTATACCAAGCATTTGTTCTGCATTTTCATTACTATTGTTGGTAATTACATTATTTTTGATGATTGGAGAAGCATTGAGGCAATAAATTCCTCCTCCGATGATTATAGCATCTCGTTCAAAAATTTCTCCTTCCTCGAACAAGGTCCCGTATCCACCGGTGATGGTGAAGCCGGTCAGCACTGCTTCAGAAGTTTCACCATTTTCAAAGGTTACTACACTGCCTTGGCCGGTGCCATTAATAATGGTAGTAGCGACAACTTGAGAGTCGTCAGGGTCGGCGCTAGTAAGAATAATATTCTTGCCATTAAAGTTGGTGTTCTCCAGATATGTGCCGGGACTAACAATCACGGTATCACCATCATTAGCATCGTTAATAGCCATCTGAATTGTAGAGTACTGCTCTGGAACTCTGCGAATTGCCGCCGGCGCTAACGCCCCTATAACAAACGATAGTGTAAG